>DQSP01000233.1 GCA_015663215.1 Sulfurimonas sp. | reverse complement strand
TAATGTCGGTGGTGCAAATATTTTAAAACAAGATGCACTCTCTATTGGTGCTGACTTAGCTGTTCCTAGGGGGACAGTTCTCGCAAAAACTCCTACTGTCGATTGTCTTCTAATAGCCACAACAGCGCAACTTAAAACCTTAGCAAGAAAAGAGTTAGCACAACCTTTTGGTTTAAAAGAGTTAGCACACAAGTTAAAAACAATAGTTTGTGTAAAAAAACCAGAAGCTATAGCTGTCATGGGAATTATTAATGCCAATGATGATAGTTTTTATTCAAGTAGCCGTTTTAGTAGTACAGGTGCGATAGAAAAAATTATGACTATGATAGAAGAGGGTGCAACTATTATAGATATAGGTGGTGTCTCTTCTGCTCCTAATGCAAAAGAAGTAAGTGTTGAGGAAGAACTCTCTCGTGTGACACCTATATTAGATATTATTAAAGCGAAGAAGTTATATGAAATCGTGGACTTCAGTATAGATAGTTATGAACCTGAGGTAATTGAGTATGCGTTAAATGCAGGCTTTAAAATCGTGAATGATATTACAGGTTTATTAAACGATGAGGTCTGTAAACTTTGTGCTACATATAATGCAAGTGTAGTCATAATGCATATGCAAGGCTCACCTCAAACAATGCAAGATAATCCAGAGTACTGTAATATCTTAGATGATGTGTATCTCTTTTTAGAAGAAAGAGTTAAAAAAGCTGAATCTTTTGGCATCCAAAATATCATATTAGATGTAGGAATTGGATTTGGAAAAACTTTAGAAGATAATCTTATGCTTATAAAACATTTAGAACATTTTATGAGTTTAGGAAAACCTCTTTTAGTAGGTGCTTCTAGAAAGTCAATGATAGCAAGTGTTGATAATAAAGTAGAAGTAAAAGAGAGGTTAGGTGGAACAATTACACTCCATCTTGAAGCACTCAAAAATGGTGCTTCTATACTCAGAGTGCATGATGTCAAAGAGCACTCTCAAGCTATAAAACTCAAAGAGGCTCTTGATAAAGTCTAAGCTTAAAGCATTATACCTTTAATCATAAAGAACAATATAGCTGCTAATACTGCAGCAGCAGGAACCGTTATAAGCCATGCTGCAATAATCTTTTTCACAGCATCTCTTTTTACATACTCAACTTTTTTTGTCTGTTTTATATGTTTTTTAGTAGATTTTATAAGTTTTTCTTCATCTGCTATTAACTTGTAAAGCTCAACCACTCTTTCATACTGTGTAGTAGTTTTGTCATCTTTTTTTTCTAGCTTAGATAGTTCAGCCTTGTATGCATGAAGATTTGATTTTTCATCTTTAATGATACTTCTATCTTCTTCGATAGTAGTTGTATCACTAAGGTGTAAGTACTCCCGTAAAAAACCAACACCAAAAACACCACCGATTGCAATATGTGTTGAGCTTACAGGAAGACCAAGTTGTGATGCAATAATTACTGTAATAGAAGCTGCCATAGCGATAGAGAAAGCACGAATTTGATCAAGTTCTGTTATCTCTGTTCCTACCGTTTTTATAAGTTTAGGACCATAAAGACCAAGACCAAGTGCAATACCGAGTGCTCCAACTCCCATTACCCATAAAGGGATACTCGCTTTACTTGAGATACCACCATTTACAACAGCATCGTTAATAGCTGCTAAGGGACCGATGGCATTTGCAACATCATTTGCTCCATGAGCAAAACTAAGAAGTGCAGCTGCAAATACAAGTGGAATGGTAAAGAGAGTGTTTACTGATGCTTTAGTATTTTCTAAAACTTTTTTATTTGATGCTAATCTCATTCTTACAGAGAAAAATACAACAATTGCAACAATACCACCCATGATTAAGGCAGTAAGTAAAGAAGGCTTTTTACTCATTTCAATACTAATAAGTGGTAAGAAGTTCAGTAGTTCAACTATTTGAGGCCATATCTTTTTAAGACCTTTGAGTGTGAGGTATGTAACAAAAGCCCATGACATTACAGCTACAAAGACTGGAACCCATTTTTTTGCAGCAGCGACCTTATCATCTTGAAAAACGATAGACTTTTTAATAGAAAACAAAAATGCAGCTGCAATTACACCACCAAGAACTGGAGAGATAACCCATGAAGCAGCTATTTTTGCCATCGTCCCCCAGTCTACTATACTAAAACCAGCAGCAGCAATACCTGCACCCATAACACCACCAACAATAGAGTGTGTAGTAGAAACTGGAGCTCGCATCATAGTTGCGAAGTTAAGCCAAAGAGCAGCAGCTAAAAGTGCTGCCATCATCGCCCATATAAAAGGATCAGCATTCCCACCAAATGCGGAGATATCAATAATACCTTTTTTTATGGTTTTTACAACTTCCCCACCTGCTATAAGAGCACCAGCAGCTTCAAATACAGCAGCAATCATAATTGCCATTGTCATTGTCATGGCTTTAGAGCCAACTGCGGGACCAACATTGTTCGCTACATCATTTGCCCCAATATTCATAGCCATATAGGCACCGATAAGTGCAGCAACTGCTAAGAACATATTGTTAGGAATTCCACCATTACTTAAAAAACTAAAAGTAAGAACACCTATCATAAAAAAGAGTGCGAAACCTAAGCGTGTAAAGTCTGTACCACTTTTCTTTAAAGCTTCTTCTTCAAGTTTTTTCATAGTTTGAATTTCCATTATTTCCCTTCACTCTTGATATATGCTTTGATTATTTCAACTCTATTTGTAGGTTTTGAGCCATTTACAGGAGTATTGTTGAGTTTGTTTAGTACTGTAACTGATTTTTGTGTAATCGCACCAAAAATAGTATGATGCCCATTTAACCAAGGTGTTGGAGCTGTTGTTATAAAGAACTGACTACCATTTGTCGAAGGACCACGGTTTGCCATAGCTAAAATCCCAGGCTTATCAAATGTAAGATTTTTAAACTCATCTTTAAAATCTTTATGCCAGATAGATTCTCCACCAGCACCACTCTCTGTAGGATCACCACCTTGAATCATAAAGTCTTTAATAATTCTGTGAAAAGCTATACCATCATAATATCCATCTTTTATATGCGTCATAAAATTTTCAACGGCTAAAGGAGCTACATCAGGAAAAAGCTCGATCTCTAAATCACCTTTAGAGGTCTGGAGTGTGACTATTGGATGTTTTGAAGTGGGATGTACCTCTTTAACAGCAGAAGGTTTACTTTTGTGTGCCTGCATTGAGTCTGTTGTACATGCAGTAAAATTGAGACTTAAGAGAAGTGTAAAAAATAGTGAACTAAATTTAAGCATATTATTCTTCCTCAAATGCTAAACAAACTGAGTTGATACAATATCTTTGACCTGTTGGTTCTGGACCATCAGGAAAAACATGTCCTAAATGAGCATCACAAGTACTACAGAGCACTTCAACTCGCATCATACCTAGTCTGGCATCTTTTATCTCAGTAACGGCATTTTCAATAGACTCGAAGTAACTCGGCCAACCCGTTCCCGAATCAAATTTAGTATCAGACTCAAAAAGAGGAGTACCGCAACATACACACTTGTAGATACCATCTGCTTTATTTTCATTGTATTTGCCACTAAAGGGTGCTTCAGTACCATGCTCTCTACAAACACTATAAGCCTCAGGACTTAATTGTGCTCTCCATTCTTCATTACTCTTTTGAACCTTGCTCATATTTATTCCTTAGTTCTTTAATCTCTTCACACTCTTCTTCAAATAAAACATCAACTGATGTCTTTGCTAAATTAAAGGCATATTCTATCGAATTTTCGCTGACAAAACATAAATCCATAAGAATAATATGATCAGTCTTCAATTCATTAAGATCAAAATAGTTACAAAAGAGTAAGTTATTGAAATTTTGGTTTATAAGAGCAGTAGAACTATCGATAAGTTCAGGTGTATCTTCTATAAAAGAAACAAGGTCGTCTTTTAGCTTTTGAGCACTTATTGAGTTGCTTACTACAAGAATATTTTTAACTTTTTTGGCAATTAAGTTTGATATTAGATGAAGAGCCTTGGCATGTGGGTTTGTTTTATAAAAGTTGACTTCTCTATTAGAAAATTTAAAATTTTTACTAAGACTTGCATTGATACTCATTGTAGTTACTAGAACTAACGTTGATTTATTTTGTATATGGTTTATGTACTCAAGAAATTCGCTAGGAAGCTGCTCCGAGTCATCACACATAATAATATCAGCAACTGCATAGTTTTTTTTCATAAGTTTTGGATTGATTTCGATGCAGGAAACAGTTTGCTCACCTAATTTTACAAGGTGTTTGTTTATGAGTTGCAAAGGAGTTATTATCTCTATGCTTGTTAAGTCTATCTCAACAATAGCATACTCAAGGATGTTTAGAAGTTTCTGCTTGAAAATATCACAAGCCAAAACTGTAGGTTTGAGTATGATGATTTTTTTAACTTTTTTATCCAACAACTCTACAACAGCCTTAAGAAGTAATAGCTTACTTTTCCCGCTCCCATGAAGACCACTAAGGTGTGTAATAGGTTCTAGCGGTTTGTCTATAAATGTTCTTTGTTCCTTAGTACACAGATGAACTTCTCCATGAGAGCCTAAAATTGTATACTGTATAAAAAGAGTTCCCATTATTTCATCTATACTTTTTAGGTCGCTTCTTGGTTCAGAGGCATTGTGTAGTTTTTTTAAGATATCGGCTTCATTTGAGTCACTAAAGATAATCTTTTCTTTTGGTAGTAAAGATTGAAATGAATCATTTAAATGCTCATATTCATCTGCATTTAAATTTTCCATCAATAGGTAGTTGAAAATTGGAACTCCATCATTGTGTGTTAGTTCATTAAATTTTTGTTTGATAATGTTTTGTGTATTTTCATATGCTAAGGTGTCATTTGAATTTTTTTGATTTTGTGCTTTTTGAATATCTGCATTTTTGAGTTCATCATATGTCCACTCTTTTGATTCAAAGAGGTAAAGACCGCGTTGGCTGTCTAGCACTATAAGACCAATATTATAAACTAAGGCATGATGATAAATTTTAATATCTTTATAAACAAGTAGATTAGTTTCGTGAGATAAGCTTTTTAATCGTTTTATGAGAATTGTATCAAGAGCAGGGAGTTTTAAAGGTTTCTTTTTAAAAAAAGATGTGAGAGAAGATATATTCATTTTGGAGTAAAATAACAACTCTCAAAGAGAGTGCTATTTAAAGTCACTATTTGCCTGAAGCTACACGGTCTTTAAGACCTTTACCAGCTTTAAACTTAGGAACCATTTTATCTTGTGTAGTATAAGTCTTATCAGTACCTGGAACTTTACCACTTTTTCCTTTTTGAAGTGCAGCAGTAAAACTACCAAAACCAACTAAAGAAACATCTTCTTTCTTAACTAATGCAGATGTAACTGCATCTGTAAATGCTTTAATAGCAGCTTCTGCTTCTACTTTAGTTTTGTACTCGCCACTTGCTTGTACTAATTCAACGAATTGAGCTTTATTCATAAATATACCCTTGGATTAAAATATTTCCGAACTTTCGCTTAGAACGAAATAATTCAGCTGAAGATACTTTATACTTTATTTGCTTAAATTTTTCTTCTTTTTAGTTAAATTCAGTAAATATTGCACTGTTTTTGTTTCTTTTAGTCCATATATAGCCACTTTGATGAGCTTTGTCATAGTAAACTTGTAGTTGTGAGACATAAGTTGAGTTGCAATTTCTTTTATTTTTTTATATTTATCTGTGTGTGTATGTATAGATAAAAATACTTCATCAAGACCATTTCGTTCATTATTTGTCAGTGTGCTCATCTACTCAACTCCTGTAAATTATTGATTTTTCTCACAGCCCTAATAATCTCATCATCTTCTAAACTTCCTAACATTTTCATAACAGTAGCTGCAGCTTGTGGTTTAGCTCGACCGAGTTTCCAGTCTTGATATGTACGCATTGAGATACCAAACTTTGAAGCCATATCTTTAAGTGATATTTTTCTTCCGTTATTTTGAGACTCTAGCGAGTTGTGAAGGATATTAAATAAGTCATTAATTTGCATGAGGATAATTATACGGATTAAATACTTAAATATACATTTAATTTAATTATTTAATGTATTAATGGTATATAATATATCTTATAATGTATTTTATACAAAATAATAATAATATAATGATGTATTTAATTGATATACTACACGGAAAACCGTGTGTACAATTTAGTAAATAAATTTTTAACCCAAATTATGCAATAGAGATTTCTAAAGATTACCTATGCTTGTGCTTAAGGGGTGTTTAGTAAAAATTTTAAGCCACCTTGTTGGTGGTGTAAATTTTTAATGAATGTGCCTTGAGTGCAATGATAGATAATATTTTTAATTTT
>DQSP01000173.1 GCA_015663215.1 Sulfurimonas sp. | reverse complement strand
CCTTACTTCAAATGCTAGGTCTGTATCTTCATAATATGCAGGTGCATAACGTTCATCAAAACCACCTAACTTTTTCCATAGTTTTGTTCTAAGCATAATTGCAGCACCAGAGATATAGTCTACTTCTTTGACATAAGAATATTCAGGTTTTTCTGGATTGTCTAGACGGCCGTAATTCCAACCTTCTGCATCATTCCATATAATGCCTCCAGCTTCTTGTTGTCTTCCATCTGGATACACAAGTTTTGAACCTATCATTCCAATCGTAGGATCGTTTTCAATCGTTTCTAGGAGAGTTGAAAGCCAGTTTTCTTGGACATTCGTGTCATTGTTTAGAAAGAATAGATATTCTCCCTTTGCTTCTTTTGCCGCATGGTTACAATTGAGTAAAAAGCCTAAATTCTTTTCGTTACGGACTACTTTTATATTTTTAAAGTATTTATGTATATCTTTTGTTTCATCACTTGAGACATCATCTGCGATAATGATTTCATAATCAACATCATCTGTGAACTCCAGTATAGATCTGAGACATTTATGGGTATAGTCAAATTGATTGTAAACAGGAATGACAATAGATACCTTAGGTAATGTGACAGCAGGAAAAGTGAAAACTTCTTCCCTATCATAATCAGACATAATAAGATCTAAATGTATAGTGGAAGGTTCCTGATTTAAATAGTGCCCCATTCGTTCAAGAATGTAGCTAAAATTCCCTTGTTTAATATGCTTTATTAACTTATTAACATATTGTTTATCCATAACTTTCAATAATTTTAATGGTCGCTTTGTTGTTTGTATTAACGTATATGTTTTTTCTCTTATTATTTTTGGGGTGATGTTTTTTAAACGATTTTTTAATCTTAATGACTGCACAAGTTCATGTAGGTGATGAATATATTGATCTTTCTCCTGAACCTGTTGGTCTTTTTCTTTAACATTTTTTTCAAGTTGTTTCATATGCTGATACACATCAGTAAACTTATCATACATAGATAGTATAACTTGGTAATTATCTATTTTATCTGTAAATTTGGAAATACTTTTTGTTTTTTTATTAAAAAAGTTATAAAAATAATTATTGAAAATCTTGGAAGGTACAATACTTAGGTCTATATTTGTGTTATCAAGCAATATAAAATCTTGTATGTGATTATTAATTTCATTTTCTATTTCTAAAAATTCGTCTTTAGTAAGATCATAATCTAGATATTTTTTATATTTCAAATCTTTAAAGTTTATCTCTATATCTTTACTGAGTAAAAAATTATTGACTCTATTCTTTTCTTCTAAATCATGAGATAAAGACTCTAAGTCAATAATACAATCACTATTTTTTACATTATGGATTAGTGATAAAACCCACAGATAATAAAAAATGGCGTATGACAATTTTTTGGATATCCCGGTAGTTAAAAATTCATAGTATCTGTATTCAATAGCTAAATCTACATTAGTATATTCGCTTAATTTAAGTGTTTTACGTAAGTTACTGAAAATTTCACAATCTAATTTAGAAAGGATAAGAAGATTAATAATATTAAAATAATTGTCTGAAAAAGAATTATAAGACATCCATTGATCATGTGGATCACGAACTAAGTAAATATTTACAGAATCAAATTCTTTTTTCAGCCATTCTGTTCTTAATCCAGAACGACAAAATTGAAATACGGGTCTACCTTTTGCATAATTGATTAAGTTTTCAATATATTTTTTTAGATCATCATTTTTGTCTTTATTAGGACAAAAGGTATCATAAGAAAAAGATTTTTGAAATAAAGGTACACCGTAACCGTTTTCATTGTAAGGATATTCAAAAAAGTAGTCTTTTGTATCTTCTGGATGTCCCATTGACTTGTATGTATCTTGTTTATTTTTTGCAAAAGCCTTACTTTTTGGATAATTATATAAAGTTTCATGAAATGGTTCATAGTAACAATGATTATTTTTATTTGAGCGAAATAAACTATAGAGATATGTACTACCTGTTCTAAATAGCGAGTGTATAAATATTGGATTCTTGTTATTCATGGACAATCCTTATTTAACTATAAACCAAGGATTCAAAAGGTTCTCTTTATTGTAAACAACATGAGCATCATTCTTAAACTGATATGTCATTTTCCCACTTTCCCTAACAACAGCATCCGCAGCAGCAGTATCCCATTCCATTGTAGGAGCGAGTCTTGGGTAAATATCAGCAGAACCTTCCGCTACCATTACAAGCTTTAAAGAAGAGCCTTTAGAAACTTGTTCAATACTTTCTGTACTTTTTGCTATTTCATCTATAAAAGCTTGAGTCTCTTCCGAAAGATGAGACTTTGATGCAACGACGCTTAATGACTTCTCAGGAGTTTCATTCACTGTTAAAGGTAATTTCTGACCATTTTTAAATGCACCATCACCTTTTTTAGCTTTATATATGTCTTTTAATGCAGGAGCATATACCACACCAAGTACAGGAGTGTCTTTATGAATGAGTGCAATATTCACTGTAAACTCACCATTTTTCTTAATGAACTCTTTAGTCCCATCGATAGGATCTATCAGCCAAAGGTATTCCCAGTTTTTACGTACTTCATATATTTCTGCTTTATTCTCTTCTGAGAGTAAAGGAATCTCAGGATATGCTTTTTCTAATGCTTCACAAATAATTTTATTGGATTTTGTATCTGCTTCCGTCAATGGTGACTTGTCATCTTTATAATCGATTTTAAAATCTTGGTTATAAATTTCCATAATAGCATCACCGGCTTCTTTAGCAATGGCAACTATGACTTCTAAATCTATTTTATTTAGCATGTAAATATCCCCTGTCTTTTAAATAGTCTATGATTTGTTCTGTAACATTCTCTATGGTTATTCTATCATTTAGTATATGTATTTCAGGTTTTTTTGGCGCTTCATATGGTGAAGAAATACCTGTAAAGTTAAGAATCTCACCTTTACGTGCTTTTTGGTAAAGACCTTTGGGATCTCTTGATTCACATACTTCTAAAGGAGTGTCTATAAATACTTCAATAAATTCACCTTCTTTAACCAAAGAGCGTACAGCATCTCTCTCTTTTTGAAAGGGAGAGATAAAGGCTGTAAGTACAATAGTTCCCGCATCTACAAACAGTTTAGAAACTTCTCCAATACGTCTGATATTTTCAATACGGTCTTCATCTGAGAAAGTGAGTCCCTTGTTTAGACCCATACGAACATTATCTCCATCCAGCAGATAAGTATGTTTTCCTAGTTCAAGTAGTTTACTTTCAACCGCGTTTGCAATAGTAGACTTACCTGAACCGCTTAAACCTGTAAACCATAATATGCAAGGCTTTTGTCCTTTGATATCTGAGCGTTCTTCTTTAGAGACATGGTGATCATGCCAGACAATATGTTTATTTGACATAGTACTTCTTTATATATTTTACGATTACCGCACAGGCTTCATCTGCACTCATGGTATCTGTGTCTATAGTGATCTCTGCATGTTTTGGTTCTTCATACACATCATTGATACCAGAAAAGTTTTGTAACTCACCGGCCATTGCTTTTTCATAGACACCTTTATAGTCACGTGCTTTACATGTTTCGATATCTGTTTTAACATAGACTACTATATTGTTTGTTACCGCTTCTCTTATAGCCTTACGTGATTCTTTATAAGGAGATACAAATGAGGCCACGGTAGAGATAGAGTTCTTTTGCAGTTTTTGTATCAGGAAGCCTACACGGTGCATGTGTCTATTTCTGTCTTCTCTCGTGAATCCGATGTCAGGAATAAGATTACGGATATCTTTTGAATCAAGACGTTCAATCGGAATATGGAATTTTTCTAATTCTTTATAGACTTTATCTGCGATGGTTGTCTTACCTGAAAGGGGTAGTCCAGTAAACCAAAGGTTAAAAGGTTCTATCTTCTTTTTCCCCCATTGTATTTTGAACCAGGCTCTTTCATGTGCCCAGTAAAGTCCTACTTTTAGCACAGATTCTATGATACCTGCCGCAATGGCTAGGTCTAAACGTCCAAAGAAAACATAAACAATGATAATAGTGGTAGTTGTTGCTATTAAACGCCAGCTTATCCCTTTTACAATGGAACGTTTATTTGTCTCTTTGTACATTAAACGACTTTACATTCCCATTCAGGAAAGTTTTCTCTAATGTAGAGGTTCAGTGCTTTTTCAGCATCTGTATATGTCTTTTCAGACAATTTTAGAGCGTCCGTTTCACGTCTACTTACACCGACTATCATTCCTGCACCCACAGTATTGTTTGTAATACGGTCAACCACAATGAATGAACCTGTTAAACGGTTTGTCTCGTAAGCATCTGCGGCAATGGGTTGAGTCAGTAACATTTTACATGAAGCAATGTCATTAAGACCTAGGGCATGTACTTGTTCTCTCTCATAAGTGTTTACATCCACTTTGTAGTTAATGTGTTCAAATGACCCAGAAACCACTGATGTTGCACGTTTAATGTCATAGTTTCTACCTAGTTCCATACCCTTTTCATCCATCCATACCAACATCACTTTTAGACTGTTGGAAACTCTTGGAAGATTTTTGGTATGTACAATCATGTCACCACGTGAAATATCTACTTCATCTTCAGTGGTTATGGTAATGGCCATAGGCGCATAGGCTTCACTTGTCGTAACGCTTCTGTTTTCTTCTGTTGTGTCTCCTGCATTAATGATGCTTTTCACTTTGGTTGTTTTACCAGAAGGAAGTACAGTAATCTCATCACCTACCTTTACAGATCCTGCAGCAATAGTTCCACAAAAACCTCTAAAATCAAGGTCAGGGCGGTTTACGTACTGTACTGGAAATCTAAAGTCTTCTGATTTTGGTGACTTAGTGACATCCATACTATCTAAAAGACCAAGCATTGGCAAGCCGTCAAACCATGGGGTATGTGCACTTTTATCTACTACATTGTCACCATCTAAAGCTGAGACAGGGATGTAGTATGTATTTTGAATACCAAGCTCATTTGCTAACTCTCCATAAGCTTTAGAAATGTCGTTAAACACGTCTTCTGAGAAGTCTACCAAGTCCATTTTATTGATAGCTACAATAACGTGTTCAATACCTAGAAGGTTCACAATGAAAGAGTGACGACGAGTTTGTGTCAAAATTCCTTTACGCGCATCAATGAGTATGATGGCAACATCAGCAGTAGATGCACCAGTCACCATATTACGTGTATACTGTTCATGACCTGGAGTATCTGCTATGATGAATTTACGGTTTTCAGTCGTAAAAAAACGGTAGGCTACATCAATAGTGATGCCTTGTTCACGTTCACTTTGAAGACCATCTACAAGTAGCGCCATGTCTATCTTTTCACCCGTAGTCCCGTATTTTTTACTTTCATTCTCAGCAGCAGAAAGTTGGTCATCAAAAATCATTTTTGAATCGTATAGCATACGACCAATGAGTGTACTTTTACCATCATCTACTGAACCACATGTTAGGAAACGAAGCATATCTTTATTTTCATGTTCTTTGAGGTACCCCTCTATGTCTAATGCTATTTTATTGTTTTTTTCTGACATACTAAAAGTACCCCTCTATTTTCTTTAATTCCATTGCGCCTTCTTGGTCTTTATCTATCAGGCGGCCTTCTCTCTCACTCGAAGTTGAGAGCAACATCTCTTTAATAATCTCAGGTAGTGTGCTAGCTGTTGAGTTGATGGCACCTGTAAGTGGGTAACACCCTAATGTTCTAAAACGTACCATCTCTTTTTTTGCAGTTTTTCTAAGTGCTTCAGGCATACGTTCATCATCTACACGTATTTTTGTACCTTCATATTCTACTATCTCTTGCTCTTTAGCAAAGTAGAGTGATGGTATTTTGATATTTTCTAAGTAAATGTATTGCCAAATATCAAGTTCAGTCCAGTTAGATATAGGAAAAACCCTTACAGATTCACCTTTTTGTATGGCAGTGTTATAGATATTCCAAAGTTCAGGACGTTGGTTTTTAGGGTCCCATCTATGATGTTTATCACGAAAAGAGAAAATACGCTCTTTTGCACGGGATTTTTCTTCATCACGTCTTGCTCCACCGATGATAGCATCATAGCCACCCGCATTAAGGGCTTGTTTTAAAGCTTGTGTTTTCATAATGTCTGTATGGACTTTAGAACCATGTTCAAAAGGAGAAATATTCATTTCTATTCCTTCTAGATTAGAATGAACTACAAGGTCAAAGCCTAACTCTTTTGCACGTTGGTCACGAAATGCGATCATCTCTTTAAATTTCCATTTCGTATCTACATGTAACATAGGGAAGGGGAGTTTAGAAGGTGAAAAAGCTTTCATAGCTAGGTGTAACATTACTGAAGAGTCTTTTCCTACAGAGTACATCATCACAGGGTTTGTGAACTCTGCGGCTACTTCACGTAAAATGTGGATAGATTCCGCTTCTAACTGTTTTAAGTGGGTTAATCGTTTTTTTGTTATCACTTTGATTCCTTATATTTATTTAAATACCATTCAATCGTTTTTACAATCCCCGTATCAAAATTCTCATCTGCTTTCCAACCTAAATCATTTTCAAGTTTCGTAGCATCTATAGCATAACGTCTGTCATGTCCTGCTCTGTCTTCTACAAAAGTGATAAGTTCTTTGTATGAT
>DQSP01000258.1 GCA_015663215.1 Sulfurimonas sp. | reverse complement strand
GCACCCAATGTAACGATTATTTTTGGTTTTATTAGCTCAATTTGAGTAAATAGATAATCTTTACAACTACTAGCTTCCTCAAAGGTTGGTGTAGCATTGTTATGAGGTCTGCATTTTAAGATATTTGTTATATATACTTCACTTCTTGGCATCTCTAAAACATTAGTAATTATCTTTGTCAACATATCCCCACTTCGTCCAACAAAAGGATGACCACTCTCATCCTCTAAAGCACCAGGGGCTTCACCTATAAAGATAATATCAGCATTTTCATTGCCTTCACCAAAGACTATATTTTTTCTACTACTAGCAAGATGGCAAATATGGCACTGTTTTACTGTAGATTCTAAAGTTAATAGTGATGTTAAGGAGTTTTCAGAAGTTTTTTGTTTGAAAGTTGGTTTTATATCATCATAATATTCAAAGCCAAAAAACTTATGGCTGTATAAATCTTTAAGTAGTTTATATCTTTCCATAAGTTTTTAGCTCAATATTGGTTACTCTGCAACCTCAACGATAACTGGTTCATTTTCCCATATACCGTGTTTAGTACAGTATGCTTGTGCCACTAGGGCTAACTTTTTACCAGTTGGTACTATATTAAATGTAACCTCTGCATGATCTTTTTGATTTCCTAGAGTTGTACCTGGTGTAAACTCTGCACGAGCTAACAATATATCTCCATTGAAAAGTGCAATATTTGCTATAAAATGATCAAAATCATCAGGGTGTGAATATTCATTTCCCATTTTTACTGTAACTGCAAACTTCTCACCTTTTTTAGGTGTTCCCTCAAATGTTATAAACGGTGAATGTCTATCTATATAATCTTTCTTTGCTTCTCGCTCTACTGAATCTATATCAACATATCTATTAATCTTTGGCATATTATCTCCTTAATTTTATTTGAAAGTTAATCTTACACTAACTTAACTTTAAATAAGATAAAACTTATCCTATTTAAGAACTACTCTACAAATGATACATCTGTAACATTTTGCTCAATACCCAAATCAGTAGGAGCAATCCCTAGTGCTAAACCAACCATTTGAGGAAGATGAAGCAGAGGTATATGAATATCTCTACCAGACTCTTTTGCTATATTGTGTTGCTGTACATCCATACGAAGATGACATAGTGGACATGGTGTAACAATCGCCTCTGCACCATTATCTATCGCATCTAGCATTGCATTTGCTGATAGTTTATTTGCCGTTTTTGGATTTTGTAGCTCTACATGAAAACCACAACACTTATTTTTATGCTCATACTCAACATTTTTTGCACCCAATGCTACGATAAGTCTATCTATTGAAGTTGGTTTATATGAACTCTCTCCACCGTTTGAACTATGATGTAACTCCTGGGGTCTTATGTTATGACAACCATAAAATGCTGCTATATCTCTATTGGTTAAAGGATTTACAACTTTCTCTTTTATCGCTTCAAGCCCTAAATCTTCAACTAAAGCATATAAAAAGTGTTTTATTTCACTCTCGCCTTTGTACTCAAGATTTACCTCTGCAAGTCTTTCATTTACATCTGCTTTTAACTTCTCATCATTATCAAGTCTATATTTAGTCATAGCAGTATTTAACTGGCAAGTATTACAAATCGTTACCATTGTAAGACCAAGTTTTTCTGCATAGACAATATTTCTAGCATTTAGAGTTAATGAAAGCATATCATCAAAATCCTGCAAGTGAGCAGCACCACAACAACTAGCTTCATCTAGTAAAACCAACTCAATATCAAGAGCTTTAGCAACTGCTAGAGTTGATTTTAAAAGTTCAGGTGTACTCTCTCTTGCTGTACAACCTGTGTAAAGTGCATATTTTAATTTTGCCATCTATTTCCCCTTAAACTTAGCTGTTGAAGCTGATTTTACTAATGTTTTTATCTCATCAAGATTTTTACTTTTTGGCATATTCCAAGGCATAACAATCTTTCCTTTTTTAAACATCGCAATAGCTTCAGGAATATGTTTAGTAACTCCAATAAGCCCTTCACTATACTTCACAAGTTCACCCTCATCAAGTAGACCATGCTTCATAATAGACCATTTAAAGCCTACAGCATGTCGTACTGCAACATTATCTCTAGCCATACCCTCTTCAAAAGTCATCAAGTGAAGTTTTGTTATCTTCTCTATAGGATTTAACTCTTTTGGACAAGCCTGTGCGCATTCAAAACACTTGACACAGTCCCAAATACCAGGTCCAATATCATTTACAATATTCAATCTCTCTTTAGTAGCACCATCTCTAACATCAGCATTAAATCTATAAGTTAAAGCAAGAGCCGCAGGTCCTAGATAGTCTTCATTTACTTCAACTGCTGGACAAGCATAAAAACAGTTACCACATTGGATACAATAATCTGCTTCATCAATCTCTTCTGCAACTTCAGGAGAAACTATATTTTCAATCGTTGGTGTTTCATCAATATCAGCTACTAGATAAGGTTGGACTGAGTTGTATTTACTCCAAAAGTTCTCTTTATCTATAACCATATCTTTTATAGCACGACTCTTATCTTGTGGCTCAATAGTTAACTCTTCACCAAAAATCTCAACAAGATCTGAAACTCTTACTTTACAAGCTAGTGTTGCTTTTTTATTTACTTTTACAGAACAACTTCCACAAATACCATGGCGACAACTTCTTCTATAACTGAAACTTCCATCGTGGTCATTTTTTATCTTGTTTAGTACATCTAGCACAACATCACCTGCACCTACTTCAACTTCAAACTTATCATAGTGAGGAAGGTAATCATTCTCTCTATTAAATCTAAAGACATTAAATAATAATTTTTTACTTTTTTCGCTTACCATATCAATTCCTAATAAGTTCTTTCTTGGGGTTCAAACTTGCCTAAAACTACATCAGCATACTCTAACTTGATGCCACCTCTTTTACCCATATATGCATATGTATGTTGTAAAAACTTAACATCATCACGAGTTGGAAAGTCATTTCTAAAATGAGCCCCTCTACTCTCTTTTCTAGCCAATGCCCCTTCAACTATAAATAGTGAAAAATCAAGCATATGACCTAGTTCAATAGCTTCTTGTAACTCACTATTATAAACTTTTGATTTATCATCTACTCTAATATGCTTATATCTATCTCTTAAATCTTTTAGAACTTCTTTTTGAGATTCTAGTGACTCTTTTGTTCTAAAAACTCCAGCATTTTTAGTCATAGAAGCTTGAAGTTCATCTCTGAGATATGGAACTTTTTCATCACCATTGCTTTTAAGTAACATATCCATCTCTTTAAGCATTGTATCAGCACTTGTAGTATCTACACTTTTTAGCTCTAGTGTATCAATATCAGCTGCCATACTCTGTCCTACATGTCTTCCAAAAAGCATAGCTTCTAAAACAGAGTTAGCTCCTAGTCTATTTGCACCATGTACACTTACACAAGCACACTCTCCAGCTGCATAGAAACCTGTTACCTCTTCTTTTGGAGATTTTTTTACTCGTCCTTCTATCGTAACTGGTATTCCGCCCATTGAGTAGTGAGCAGTTGCTGCTATCATAATAGGCTCTTTGATCATATCAAGTCCTAAAAATGTAAGAGCAAGATCACGAAGCTCTGGAAGTCTTTCCATAATAATCTTTTCACCTAAGTGACTAAGATCTAAATAAACTGCATCTTTATTTGGACCAACACCTCTTCCTTCAAGTATCTCTTGAGTGATTGATCTACTTACCAAGTCACGAGGTCCTAGTTCCATCTTTGAAGGTGCATATTTTTCCATAAATCGCTCTCCTTCACTATTAAACAACTTTCCACCCTCGCCTCTTGCTGCTTCACTCATAAGTATACCAGTATCAGCAAGTCCTGTTGGATGAAACTGTACAAACTCCATATCTTCAAGTGGAAGACCATGTCTTGCTACGATAGAGAGTGCATCTCCAGTATTTGCATGAGCATTTGAGTTTATTTTAAAAGCTCTTCCATATCCACCAGTTGCAAACATGACAGCTTTTGCATTGAAAATAGCAGGTTTTGAACTCTTTATATCAAATGCAACTACACCTTTTACAGTAGAGCTATCTTCGTCATAAATAATATCAGATACATACCACTCATCTAAAAAATCAACACCTAGTCTATTTGTCTGCTCAAACATAGTTTGTAAAAGTGTAAGACCTGTTCTATCTTTTGCAAAACAAGCACGAGGCTTACTCTGCCCACCAAAAGGTCGTTGTGCGATAGTACCATCTTTAGTTCTACTAAAAACAGCACCCATCTTCTCTGCCCATCGTATAGCCTCTGGAGCAGTTTTACACATAAACTCAACACAGTCTTGATCAGCTAGATAATCACTACCTTTAACTGTATCAAACTCATGAAGTTCTATACTATCTTCTTCACTAATAGCAGCATTCATACCACCTTGTGCAGCACCTGAATGACTACGAAGCGGATGAAGTTTAGTTAAAATTAT
>DQSP01000042.1 GCA_015663215.1 Sulfurimonas sp. | reverse complement strand
TGGTGTTTTGATTTTTAGATCAAAAGAAGAGTTTGCTGGGACATTAAAAGTCTCTGGTGTAGAGAGTGTTTTCCACTCTTCATCTGGAAGTTTTATATCAAGTTCACCACTCATTATCTCCATGATTTCAGCTGCTTGTGTCCCAAAGGTATACTCACCTGGAAGCATGATGCCTAAAGACTTGATACTTCCATCGTTAAACTCTAAAGTACGACTTGTTACTTTCCCATCGTAGTAAATATTTGCAGCTTTTACTGCCGTTACATTTTCAAATTTTGACATATTTTTTCCTATTTTGTTTATAATATAATACCCTAAAATAGTATATAAAATAATTTATACGACTAAGCTAAATCTTTACCATAACTCTTTACAAGTGGTTTAGCACTCAAACCATGTAAGGTAATACTTAAAAGAATAGTTAAACTTATAACACCAAAAAGCTCATTATCTATCTTATCAGCACTTACATGTTCGGCAACTGTCATCACATAGAGTATAGAAGCTATACCTCGCGATCCAAACCAACCTATAAAAAGTTTACTTTTAAGAGTTAATCCACTTCCAATAAGACTTAAAAAAACTGGAAACATTCTTAAAAATGTAAGGCTTAAAACTGAATACAAGAACACCGTTGGTGTCCAAAATACATAGGTTAAAGGTATAAATGTCAAACCAAAAACTAAAAAGCTTATAAGTATGAGAACCTCTCCCTCACTTTCTAAAAAACTCTCTTTACCTTTTGTCAAGTAGTTTGAGAAGTTGCCAAAAAAGAGTCCTCCTATAAAAACTGCTATAAAACCATTACCACCAAAGTGTTCTGCTATAAAATAAGTCAGTATTGCCAAAGAGAGTGGGGTTAAGTTCTCATAACTTTTCTGCATCCATGATTTAGAGATGGCATGATTGAGTCCTTTGGCAGTAGCAAAACCACTCATAGCACCGATAATACCACCATAAAGAATCTGCTCAAAAAGATACTCTATCCAGCTTCCATCATGACTCATGAGAAGTGATGAGAAAAAGCAGTGTAATGAGCAGAGGAAATACGATACCATCATTGAGTCCACTCTCTATGTTTATACCCTCACGAATCTGCTTTGGAACATCTTTGTCTACTACTACTGCTTTACCAAGTGCTGCATCTGTTGGGGCTAAGATAAGTGCCATTACTATGATGTATAAAAATGGTGCATCTGGAAAAAATAAAACTCCCACATAGGTAGATAAAACTATAGTAAGAGGTAAACCAATGCTCAAAAGTCGTAGTGGAATCTTATAATTTTTCTTCAAACTTTTAAAATTTATAGTCGAAGAGTCTGTGAAAAGAACTACTATTAGTGCTAGTTCGGCTATTATTTTTACTGCCTTGTCCTCAAGCCCAAGAGTTATCAGATCAAAACCAAGAGGGGAGAAAAGAATTCCAAAGAGTAAAAACACCATGGGACCTGATATATTAAATCTTTGTAAGAGTTGTGAAAAATACCCATAAACCAAAACTATTGCAGCAATAATAAAAATAGTAAATTCATAGTTCATAGTTTGTATTTCCTAATAAGGGTTCTTCTCTTAGTATTTTAATAAAAATTATATCTGTTCTTTCCCATAGCTTTTGCTTTATACATCGCTATGTCTGCTCGTTTTTTTAACTCAGGTATTGTCATACCCTTAGCATAATGTGCTACACCTATACTTGCTGAGAGTTCTATTGTACCATCTTTATATGTAGCAGATATACTCTGAGTCAAACTATCAAGTTTACTATAAAGTTCCTTTTTTTCTACATACTTTGAGACTATAACAAACTCATCTCCACCTAACCTAGCAACAAAATCATCTGAGATAGAGATTCGTTTTGCTATATCTACAAGAACATTATCTCCTTCAATATGACCATGCACATCATTAATCTTTTTAAAATTATCTAGGTCTATAAAAATAAGTGCGAATTGATTAATATTTTTTTCATACTCTTGTATCACTTCTTTTAACACTTCATCGAGTAAAAACCTATTTGCTAGTTTGGTTAAAGGGTCATGAGTAGCTTTATACTCAGACTTATTTATATTCTCTTCTAAACTGTTTAGGTGTTTGTGTAGTTTGTCTAAAAGTATAAAAAAGTAAATAGGTATAACTAAAAAAGCAGCCAACCATCCAAAACCTAACTCTAAGTTCTCTCTCCAAAATGGGTCATACTCTAAAAGTAAAAACCAAACAGTTAAAACCTCTGCATAGACTAAAAAACCTAGTCGCACACCAAAACGCATACTGTAACCGATGATAAACCATAAAAATAGTGCTGGAAAATAAACAGAAAGAGCACCCTCCAGATAAAAAACATATCCTACGACAAAGACCTCTAGTGAACTTATAAACTGTATTCTTTGCATTTGATATACTCTTGGATAATGCTTAATGATGTATGCATTTACTAATGTTACAAAAAGTACAAAAACAGGAAAAAACATTATATATCTATACTCTTGGAGTGTTATACGAGCATTATTGAAATAATCAAGGCTAATGGCAACACTAGCAATTGTAATCATCATTATTCTAAGATAAGTTTGTATCTTTTCATGTTTTAAATAATCTTTCAACTTACTTCCTTTGGCCATTTTACCAATTGTACTCCTACATAAATAAAAATAAAATTATTTTTTCAGACGTACCCTTTGCGAATGTGTTATAGCCACTGCCATCGCATCACTTATATCAAGTGGTTTTATCTCTTTT
>DQSP01000230.1 GCA_015663215.1 Sulfurimonas sp. | reverse complement strand
GATGTAGGATTATCAGCTCTTTACTCTATGAAAGAAGATAGAGATGTCTCAGGATCAGTTAATATTAATGGGATAGATGGAACATTTACTAACTCAAATGCACTACTAATCTCAGCTGGTTTAGGGTATAAGTTTTAAGGAAAGATTTGAAAAATTTAGTAAACTTTTTATCAAAAAAAGATGTAGAAAAAACAGAAATATTTATACATCTCAAATGTAGTAAAACTGAGGCGGAGATGCTTCAGTTCTTAGCACAAAAGTATATGCAAGGTGAAGATGACTTTCTTGTACTTGCACTTCTTCAAGAACTTTATAGTGTGCAAAATTTTGAACACTTAGAGCACTTAGGTGAACTTAAAAATCTACTTGAACTTGGTTGGATTCACCAGCAAAGTTTTACCCCGATGAAAATCTCAGAAGTTACACCACTAGAACTTTTAAACACGGCAGTGGGACTTACCCCATCTTTCCTGCGTTTACTTCAAGAAGGCTCTTTAGAGTCTGACCTTCCCGATGTAAAACCTTATGCTGATCATCTTGAGTATCTTCAAGACCAGTTCTTTCGTATAGAACTTTATCAAAAGATGTCAGTTATTCGTCAAAATGTGCATGAACACTCTTTGGGTATCGACAGACTTCAATCAAAAATGAAACTACTAGAGGCTCGTATAGATGAACGAGTAGCACAGACTTCAGAAAACCTAGTACTAGATAAGTTTTTTAAGTCTAAAAAGATGAGTAACTTAGAGCAGGTTATATTTATAGCACTGCTTCGTGAAGAGTATAGTGCTACTGATGATTCTCTTCGTGAGATGAATGCACTCATAGATTTAATATCTTTGGATGATTATGAGCGTATAAAAAACCGTTCTTTACTCGAAGATGGTGCAAATCTTTTAAGTAGTGAAATTATAGACTATGAAGAGATGCTTAACCCTTTTGGTGGTATCTCTCGTTCTTTTTATATAGTAGATAATGTACTTCAAAGTATCATTCACCCACAAAAGAGAAAAAAAGTAACACGATTAAAGTTGGGTGCTCTCATAGAAGAGCAAGATATTTTTGAGCTTATAGATAGTGAGACTGCTTTAGATGAGGTTGTACTCAACGACAAAACGAGAGAGACACTAGATAACTTAATGCAACAAGTTGATAAAGAAGTAGTAGCACGACTTGTGAAGTGGGGCATTAAAGATAAGAAGAGTGGCATTGATGCTCGCATTATCTTTTATGGGGCAGCTGGAACTGGTAAAACCATGACAGCATACTCTCTTGCAAAGTCACTTAAACGCCAAGTGCTCGCATTTGACTGCTCGAAAATTCTCTCTATGTATGTTGGTGAGAGTGAAAAAAATGTACGTAAAATCTTTGACACTTTTTATGAACTGAGTGAAAAAACAAAAACAGAGCCAATTTTACTACTCAATGAAGCGGATCAGTTTTTAGGAGCGAGAAGTTCTGGAACCATAACAGGTTCCGATCAGATGCATAACCAGATGCAAAACATCTTCTTAGAACAGATAGAAAATTTTCGTGGCATGCTAATAGCAACGACAAATTTACTTGAAAATATTGACAAGGCATTTTCCCGCCGTTTTAACTACAAGATAGAGTTTAAAAAACCTGATAAAGAGCAGCGTTTGCAACTGTGGGAACTAATGCTACCACTTGATGCACCTTACGAGAAGAAGTTTGACATTAAAGAGTTGTCTACATATGCACTTACGGGTGGACAGATAAGTTTAATAGTGAAAAATACAGCTTATAAAGTAGCAGTTCGTAAAAAGCCTCTTTTTAGTACACAAGATTTTATTGATGAGATTAGAAGAGAAAAAGATGCCAATTTTGATGGTGAAAAATCTATGGGTTTTTTAAGTAAGTAGAAGTGCCCTAAATAGGTAAATTAGTTATCATCATAAGCAAGAAATAGTTTTAAAATCCAGAGTAATGAAAGAACCGCAATCACTTCGTAACCAGCCATCCAAACAATCATAAAATTATCATTAGAAAAAAATGGATTTCGGGAAAAAGAGACACCTTTTAAAATAATATAAAGAAATAGATACCCAACAGTATAAGGTAAAAAAAGTGCATATAAAAAGTAAGCAACACTCTCATAGCCTGCAGGTACAAGTGGAAAGCCACTTAAGTGAATTTCTTGCTTACCAAATGAAGTAGTTTCTTTTTTATGCTATTTCTCGCGTTTAACTTTTTGCGATGTTGATTTAGGGTTGTACTTATTGTCCTTAGCCATGAAGTCATAGTAAGCTTGATTTTTTTGTTTAATAGTGTATTCGTATTCTTCAACTATCATTAAAACACTTAAATAAATTAAATTTAACAACTTTAACATAAATAGTAATAAATGTATATTAATTAGTGAATTTATGCTAAAGAATATATATTAGAGCAAGATATTAATATATCCTTTTGAGTAGTGTAGCAATAAGTGACACTGGTGCATAACTTATCTTTCATAACATAATAATTTAATACACTTTTTGATATAGTGCTTTAACTGTTTTTTCCTCGGCAATTAGGTGGAAAACAAATATTTTAAAAGCTTATATTTATTATAATAAAAGCTTTGATTTTTAAAGGTAGGTTATATGGAGCATATAGTAACTGCAAACCCATATTTTGGTGTATTTGTACTATTTGTAATGACATTCGGCGCATTTATTGCGACAACAGTCATAGCACGTCTAGCAAGTCGTGCCTTAGCACGTAAAGATAGTGAAAAGATTAAGCTCTCAGTATATGAGTGTGGACCAGAGATTACTAAACAACCAAATAGAATTTCTCCACAGTTTTATCTTTTTGCATTACTTTTTTTACTCTTTGATGTTGAAATTGTTTTTATGTTTCCATGGGCAGTAGACTTTAAACTACTTGGATGGTTTGGTTTTGCTGAGATGTTAATGTTCATATTACTTCTTGCTATTGGTTTTGTATATGCATGGAAAAAAGGAGCCCTTCAATGGCACAACATAAAGTAAATTACACACAAGATGGTGGACTTCCAGTTGCACTTACTTCTATCGATAAAATAGTAAACTGGGGGCGTTCAAACTCTATTTGGGCATTGACTTATGGTCTTGCTTGTTGCGGTATTGAGATGATGGCATCTGGTGCTTCTCGTTTTGACTTCGACAGATATGGTACTATTTTCCGTGCATCTCCGCGTCAAGCAGATGTTATGATAGTTGCGGGAACGCTTACGAAAAAGCATGCTGAGTTTATTAAGCGTTTGTATGACCAAATGACAGAGCCTAGATGGGTTATATCTATGGGTTCATGTGCAAACACAGGTGGAATGTTTAATACTTATGCAACTGTTCAAGGTTGTGACCGTGTTATTCCTGTTGACTTATATCTTCCAGGTTGTGCACCTCGCCCTGAAACACTTCAGTATGGTGTTATGTTACTACAGCAAAAGATTCGTGCAAACAAAGCTGGCAATGCACAAAAGCCAAAAAGGTTAATGTAATATGAGAGCATATACTCCCAAAGATGATGTACAAGCAAAAGCTTACTACACGGACAGATATTATGTTGCACCACAAGTTCCAAAACAAGAAGTAGAGACTGATGAAGTTTTTGCAGCAGATTTAGCGGCACTTAAAGAGAAGTTTGAAGTTAAAGAGGCATTTATTCAAATGAAGCAGATGATAGTTTATATCAATGCAAATGATATCTATGGTGTTTTAGAATTTCTTAGAGATGAGTTGACTTACACACAGCTAAGTGAAATGTCTGCCATAGATTGGTTAGCTAAAGATAATACTTTTGAGATTTTTTATCAGATGCTTTCTATGGAAAAAAGAAAACGTATTCGTATTAAATTTTTCATTAACAATGGTGATGCTGTTGATAGTGTTGAGTCGCTTTTTCGTTGTGCAGACTGGAGCGAACGTGAGATGTTTGATATGTTCGGAATTGAAGCGAACAATCATCCATTTATGAAACGTATCTTGATGCCTTATGATTGGCAAGGATACCCACTTCTTAAGACTTATCCACTAGAGGGTGATGAGTTTGCTGCTTGGTATGAAGTAGATAAGATTTATGGAAAAGAGGCTCGTGATGTTATCGGACCTGAAATCCGTGACACAGCAAGAGTTGATAGATATGACTCTGAGCGTTTTGCTCGTCTTGGTTTTGAAGTACCTAAGGGAACTAAAATCACTGGTGACGAAAAGCCTAATAAGCAAGATTATCAAGAAGAGGGTGGCGTTTTCCTCGTCAAAAAATTTACAAAAGAGTCATCAAAAATCATTGATGATCCACAAAGATAGGGCGGTAGATATATGGCACAGGTAAAAAATAGATTAACACCATTTTTTGAAAATATCTCTTTTGATAGAGAAGATAATGAACTTATATTAAACTTTGGTCCTCAGCACCCTTCTGCTCACGGGCAGCTGCGTTTAATGCTGCACTTACAACAAGAGCAGATAGTAAAAGCACATCCAGATGTTGGTTACTTACACCGTGGTATGGAAAAGATGGCCGAAAATATGATTTATAACGAGTTCATGCCTACGACTGACCGTATGGATTACATAGCTTCATCATCAAACAACTATGGTTTTGCTCTTGCAGTTGAAAAGCTTATAGATGTTGAAGTTCCTCGTCGTGCAAAAGTTATTCGTATGATGCTTTTAGAAATTAATCGTCTTATGTCTCACCTTTTCTGGCTTGCAACTACTGCACTAGACATCGGTGCGATGACAATTTTCTTGTATGCTTTCCGTGAGAGAGAGTATTTAATGGACATCATTGAGGGTTATTGTGGCGCTCGTTTAACGCATGCAGCTATTCGTATTGGTGGGGTTCCTTT
>DQSP01000023.1 GCA_015663215.1 Sulfurimonas sp. | reverse complement strand
GTTCTTTTAAATGATGAATGTTATAGTGAAATATATGCGGACAAACCTGCACCTTCATTACTCGAAGCTGCAACTCATGTAGGAAACACCGCATTTAAGAATGTTCTTGTTATAAACTCTATCTCTAAACGCTCATCTGCACCAGGACTGCGTTCTGGATTTATCGCAGGTGATGCAAAGATACTAGGCGAGTATATGAAGTACAGAACTTATGTAGGATGCGCTTCTCCTCTTCCACTCCAAAGTGCAGCAGCCGCCGCTTGGAATGATGAAGAGCATGTTATAGCTTCTCGTAAGATATATAAAGAGAACTTTACAATTGCCAAAGAGATACTTGGCACTGAGATACCCTCTGCTACTTTTTATCTCTGGATAGAAGTAAAAGATGCTCTTGAGTTTACAAAAAAACTTTATAGGGAGTACAATGTAAAAGTGCTTCCAGGTGAGTTTTTAGCGAGAGAAGATAGTAAAGGTCAAAACCCTGGTATTGACTACATCCGTATAGCCCTTGTTGAAACACAAGAGAAAACTAAAAGTGCCCTAGAAAGAATAAAGGAGTGTTTAAATGGATAAAGCAGAAGAATTAAAAACAAAAGTACTTAAAGCACAACAAGAGAGTGATATAGCATCTCTGTATGTATTAGAAGCACAGGCACATGAACTTTTCGATGAAGCGACAATCCAAGGCTTTTATGCAAACATCCTTGACCTCGCACTAGAAAAGCTCACAGACACTTTAGAGTCTCACAGAAAGATGGATATGACTGAAGTTCAAGATTTTGCAACTGCTCGTGCACTCTATGAGTATGCCATGGAGCACTACTCAGCAGGTGAGCCAAAAGATGCAGCAGCACTTTTTGAAGTACTCAGCGGTCTTACAAATGATGAGAACTTTTCAAAAGCTCTCAAACTTCATTGGCTTGCAGCTGCAGAAAAAATGAGTTTGGACGATTTTATGTCTAAGATAGGCGATATGGAAAAGACCCAAACAAAGGGAACTTTTTATATCTCTGCGTTTACAAAAGAGGCACAAAAATTGCTAGATAATGTTGACGAAAAAGGGGCATAACATATGAAAATTCATTTTATCGGAATTGGTGGTATAGGTATCTCAGGACTTGCACAGTACATGCACTTTAAAGGACACACTGTAAGTGGCTCAGACATAAAAGATACTCTTATCACCGAAAAACTGCGTAAAATGGGTATGACTATAACTGTGCCACACTCAAGTGAAGCTATAAACGATCAAGATTTAGTTGTTCACTCTGCTATTATAAGCCCTCTCAACCCTGAAATAGTAGCCGCAAAAGAAAAAGGCATAGAAGTTTTAGCACGACGAGAAGCTCTTTTAAAAATCCTAAATGACAGAAAAGTTTATTCTGTTGCTGGTGCTCATGGAAAGAGTACGACAACTGCTATACTTACAGCCATCATGAATGGAAGTGCTATCATCGGTGCTGAGTCCAAAGCTTTTGGAAGTAATGTTCGCTATGATGCCACTACTGATGTAATGATGTTTGAAGCAGATGAATCTGATGGAAGTTTTATAAACTCAAATGCTTACTGTGCTATAGTTATAAACGCAGAGCCTGAACATATGGAATACTACGATTATAATTACGATAGATTTTATGAGTCTTATAAAACTTTTATAAACGCAGCACCCTCGAGAATACTCAATGCCGAAGACCCCTTTTTAAGTACCTTAGTTGACACGGTAGATGCACAGTGGCTCTACCCTTCAACTGACATCACAAACATCAACTACACTCTCATAAACAACGAGCCTCATACACAGTTTAAGTTTCGTGACTTAGGTGTTTTTAGTGTTTGGGGCTTTGGAAAGCATATAGCTCTTGATGCTGCTTTAGCTATTTTAGCGGCAAGTGACTCCATGGACATAGAAGATATACGTACTAATCTTCTAAACTTTAAGGGTATCAAGAAGCGTTTTGACATCGTTGGTGCTGAAGATGATAGTGTAATCATAGATGATTATGGACACCACCCAACAGAGATAAAAGCGACATTTGAATCTGTAAAAGAGTATGCACGACTTAAAGGTTTTGAGAAAATAACTGCTATATGGCAGCCACATAAATATTCTCGTACTATTGATAATCTTGAAGACTTTACAAAGTGTTTTGATGGAGCGGATGAGCTCATCATCCTTCCTGTTTGGGCAGCGAGTGAAGCATATAGAGATATAGACTTCGTAAAAGAGTTTAAAGCTTATAACCTCACAATGGCAGACACAATTACACGTGCAAACAACCACATAACGGTAGTTAAAGATGCACAGAACTTACAGACACTAGACAAAGGGCTTATCATTGGCTTTGGAGCTGGTGATATAACTTACCAAATACGAGGAACTGCTTCATGACATATATCTTTGGTCTACTAATCTTAGGACTACTTTTTTTAGCCCTACACTACTTCACTGAGTTTGACCATATGCAAAAGATTTATATAGTCATCATCGTACTCTCTATACTCGCTGTTGCTGTTATGTACAACGAGTACAACAAACAAGAGAACCAAAAGATGCTTGATGCTGTTTTGAAGTACAAACAAGGACAGACAATTGTCTGTGATGGTAAAGATGTAAACAATATAACTTATACTTTAAGTGTCGGTACATATACTTTCATCGGAAGAGAAAACACTCCAAACTATGCGGAGATGATTAGCGCATCTACATGTCAATAAGCCCAAAACAAGAGAGAATAAACACTCTTATAAAACAGCTCGATTTATCTGAGCATATAGAACAATTTTCAAGTTTCTTCTCTCGTGAAAGCTCTCTCTATATAGAGGGAGATCAAGAACTACACTTTAAGTACATAAAGGCTCTTGATAAGTTAGAGTTTAAAGCACCTCCTAAAGTCATCGATTTTTTTCATATAAAAGGGCATCTTAAGAAGCAAGGTGTTTTGAACTTTGAGCAGATGTTTGAAATAGTTAAAATCGTTCGTTATTTTCGCTACTTTCGTAACCGTAAACTCGATGGAATTATTGGTGAATTTATGTCAAGAATTGATATACCCGAAAAATTTACAGAAGTTGAGAAGTACTTTACTCATGATGGAAAGTTTGAAGAAAATCTCGATGAGAACCTTTTTGGTTTGAGTGCTCGTATAAAAGAACATCGTGCTACGATGTCAAGCTCACTCAAACGCATGATGGGAAGCTCTAAACTAGCAGGTTATCTAGTAGATACACAGGTACATTTTGTTAACAACGAAGATTGTCTTTTAGTTCGTGGTGGTTTTAACCATGTGCTTAAAGGTGCTGTTGTAGGTCGTTCTTCTGGTGGATTTTTCTTTGTAAGTCCAGACAGCATACTCAAGTCTAAAGAGAAGATTAGATTTATCGAACAAGAGAGAGAAGCGATATTTTACGAATATGCTAAAGAATTCTCAAGTAAATTAGCAGAACTCCAACCCTTTATAAACTTTATAGACAAAGAGTTTACCAAGTTTGACAACTACCAAGCTAGAGTTCTTTTTGCTCAGAGTAAAAATATGCAACTCATTAAGAGTCAAAAAGATTCCAAGATAATTTTAAGTGGTTTTATACACCCTGCCCTTCATAATGCCAAACCAATTAGTGTTGATTTTTCTAAAAATATCTTGATGATTACAGGGGTAAACGCGGGTGGTAAAACGATGCTACTTAAATCCATACTCGCCTCAGCGTTTATGGCAAAGTACATCATCCCTATGAAACTCGATGAGCACAAGTCGCACATTGGAAGTTTTAAAACAGTTTTAGCCATCATTGATGACCCACAAAATGTTAAAAATGACATCTCAACTTTTGCAGGACGTATGCAGCAGTTTGCGAACATTTTTAAAGAGACTTCAGCCCTTGTTGGAGTAGATGAGATAGAACTTGGAACTGACTCAGATGAGGCAGCAGCTCTGTTTAAAGTCATACTAGATGACCTCATTAAACGCAGACAAAAAGTAGTAGTAACTACTCACCATAAACGACTAGCCGCACTTATGGCTGACCGTGATGATGTTGAACTCATGGCAGCTATCTATGATGAAGAGGCTCGTAAGCCTACCTATGAGTTTATGCAAGGTATTATCGGGAAGTCTTATGCTTTTGAGACAGCTTCGCGTTATGGAATAAATAACGCAATAGTAAAAGAAGCAAAAGCTGTGTATGGTGACAACTCTGAAAAGCTCTCCATGTTAATAGAGCGTGGTTCCGAACTTGAACGCGAGCTCAAACGCAAGCACAAACTAGTAGATGATAAGCTAGATGAACTCAAATGCAAAGAAGCACAACTAAAAGATACAAGAGAAGCTCAACTCCT
>DQSP01000240.1 GCA_015663215.1 Sulfurimonas sp. | reverse complement strand
GATAGTGTTTATTTGAAGTCTGATATTGAAATAGGTGGAACAGACCAAAAATTTAATCTTTTAATGGGAAGACAGCTGCAAAAAGTTTATGGTGTTAAAAAGCAACAAGCAGTTTTGATGATGCCTATTTTAGAAGGGCTCGATGGCATTCAAAAGATGAGTAAATCACTTGGAAACTACATCGGTGTTTCGGATGAACCAAATGATATGTTTGGTAAAGTTTTGAGTATATCTGATGAATTGATGTGGCGATATTTTGAGTTATTAAGCAAGAAGAGTTTAGATGAGATTGCTGCATTAGAAACGGCGGTAAAAGAAGGAAGCCTTCATCCGAAAAAAGTAAAAGAGGAGTTGGCACTAGAGATTACAGCACGTTTTCATAATGAAGAGGCTGCTCAAAAAGCAAAAGAAGAGTTTGACAGAGTGCATGCGAAGAGTCAGGTTCCAAGTGATATTGCAGAGTTTAGCTGTGATGGACCTGTTTGGATTGCTAAAGCCTTAGTTACATGTAAGATGGAACCATCTACTTCTCAAGCAAGAAGAGATATTAAGCAAGGTGGTGTTAAAATAAATCAAGAGAAGATTTCTGATGAAAAATTAGAGTTGCCATCAGGAGAGTACCTATTGCAGGTTGGAAAGAGAAAATTTTCAAAGTTAAAGGTTAAATAAAATGAGTTTCAAGTCTTTAAAAATTGGTAAGTATGAGATAGAAAAGCCAATAGTACAAGGTGGAATGGGTGTTGGTATCAGCTGGGATCAATTAGCTGGAACTGTTTCAAAAGAGGGTGGTCTTGGCGTTATTAGTTCTGTTGGAACAGGGTACTATAAAGACAAAAAGTTTGCTAAAAAACTTGTAGCAGACAGGCCTTTAAGTGAAGCAAATTTTTACTCTAAAGAGGGTTTCTTCGAGATAATCAAAAATGCAAGAAAAATTTGTGCAGATAAGCCATTAGCTGCAAATGTACTCTATGCAATTAATGATTATGGACGTGTTGTACGTGATGCTTGCGAGGCGGGTATCAACATTATCATAACAGGAGCAGGACTTCCGACAAATATGCCTGAGTTTACTGAAGGGTATCCAGATGTTGCACTTGTTCCTATCGTCTCTTCGGCAAAAGCTTTAAAAATCATCTGTAAAAGATGGCAAAAACGTTATAATCGTCTGCCTGATGCAGTGATTCTTGAAGGTCCAAAAAGTGGTGGACACCAAGGATTTACTTATGAACAGTGCTCCATGCCTGAATATCAATTGGAAAATTTAGTCAAACCAGTAGTTGAAGAAGCAGCAGAGTGGGGCGGTATGCCAGTAATAGCTGCAGGTGGAATATGGGATAAAGATGATATAGAGGCAATGATGGAACTTGGTGCAAGTGGTGTCCAAATGGGTACACGTTTTATAGGTACATATGAGTGTGACGCACATGCAAACTTTAAAAAAGTTCTTCTTGAGGCAAAAGAGGATGATATAAAACTTATGGGTTCTCCTGTGGGCTATCCTGCACAAGGTGTTGTGACCAATTTAACACGTATGGTTGAAAAAAGAGAAGGTCCTGCTATTAAATGTATTTCAAACTGTGTTGCACCTTGTAACAGAGGTGAAGAAGCCAAAATTGTCGGATTTTGTATAGCTGACAGGTTAAGTGATGCATATGAAGGAAATTTAGAAACTGGTCTCTTTTTTTCTGGAACCAATGGATATAAATTAAATGAAATTATTACAGTAAAAGAACTACTCGATAAACTTATTCAAGGTGAATAATACTGTATGATGAGGAAAGTTTTTGTTCTTTTACTGTTTTTTCTAAGTAGCTTATATGCTTTAAGTGATCAAGATATTTTAAACAGAGCGGACACTTTTTCTAAATCTTTGGCAAAAATAGATCAGTTTCGTGCCTATAATGATTATAAAAATCTCTATCTTCGTGCATTAATGAAGAATGACAAGAGATTAAAATACTCTGCTTTAAAAGGGATAGTCTCTAGTGGACATAAATTGCATATAGATGTCAAACAGTATGAAAAAGAGTATAAACTTCTCTCTCATACAAAAAAAAGAACAACTGTTACTAAAAAAGCGATTAAAGTTAAGTTATCTCATAAATTAAAATCAGTACGTTTTAGAAATAAAAGATTAGTATTAACATTTGATAAAAACCTTCAAAAAAATCAGGTAAATTACTTTACTTTATATGATAAAAAAAAGAGAGTCTATAAGTATGTATTTGACATTCATGCTTCTATGCTTAAGAGTGCGACGACTCTAAGGCAAGAAGGGGTAGATAGGATAAAACTCGCTCAGTATAATCCAAATACATTACGACTTGTTGTAACAAATAGAACACCTTTGTATGTACGTTTTAGTAAAAAGGGAAAAGAACTTTCAATTAAAATAGTAAATAAGGCAATAAAAAATAAAAAAGCCATTATTGCAAATAAACATAAGGAGTACTCTAAGAGAGTAGATAGAAATAAGGTTATTGTAATTGATGCAGGACATGGTGGAAAAGATCCCGGTGCAGTTGGATATAGAAATTACAGAGAAAAAGTGGTAGTTTTAAGTATAGCAAAAGAGTTAAGAGATATTTTGCGTCGTCGTGGTTTCAAAGTTTACATGACAAGAGAGAGTGACTGTTTTATAAAATTACGCGATAGAACGAAATATGCCAATAGAAAAAATGCAGATATTTTTATAAGTCTTCATGCGAATGCAGTAGGTCAAAAAGATGCAAAAAAAGCCCATGGTATAGAGTGCTATTTTCTTTCAACATCTCGTTCAAGTAGGGCAAAAAAAGTTGCTGCTATGGAAAATTCAGCAGATTTAAATGAAATGGATTATTATGGTAAACAGAGTTTTTTAAATACTATAAATTCTCACAATATTGTAGCATCAAATAAATTGGCGATTGATTTACAACGAAGTGCTCTTGCGGCGCTTCAAAGAAAATATAAAAATGTGAAAGATACTGGTGTCAGAGAAGGACCATTTTGGGTGTTAGTAGGAGCACAAATGCCTTCTGTCCTTGTTGAGGTTGGCTTTATAACACATCCAAATGAAGCACGAAGACTTGTCAATAAAAGATATCAAAAAACTATGGCAGAAGGTTTAGCAAATGGGATAGAGAGGTATTTTTTAAATAATTGAGAGTGTAAAAACAACTGTGTAAATCCAAAAAACTAATTTATCAGATAGGCTTAGAAATTGCTAGGGCTGATAGATTTATTTGAAGGATTTAT
>DQSP01000141.1 GCA_015663215.1 Sulfurimonas sp. | reverse complement strand
TTTTTTATTATTTATTTCAAAATGATGTATTGTCTTTCAAATTAAGAGTCAAAAAGGATAAAAGATGTCAATAATTATTAAAAATGCAGAAAGTATGTTCGAGAGACTAGAGTTTAAAATGGAACAGTGGGCTGAGAAACTGTTTTAATCTTACAAAGATTAAGTTTTACTTTTCGTCTTGTTCTCTCTGAACTGATTTATTTTTATGATAACCTGCAAAGATAAATATCATAAAAGAGACAAAAAGAATAAGAACTATAGTATCTACATACACATTCACGATTAAGCCTTATCAAAACTGCTATATGTTTGTCTTATAGCATCATAAAGAATTATACCTGTACTTATAGCAAGGTTTAAGCTTCGTCCCTCGGCAGTCATAGGGATCGTGATATTTCTATCTTTGTAAGAATTTAATATATCTTCAGGAATCCCCTTTGTTTCACTACCAAAGATGATGAAATCTCCATCTTTAAAGTCAGTTTCAAAATATGGTCTATCTGTTTTAGTAGTTGCAAAGTGTGCATTTTCACCAATATTATTTGCAGAGAAGAATTCATCGATAGACTCCCACACATGTAAATCTAGTTTGTCCCAATAATCAAGACCAGCACGACGAACTGCTTTCTCATCTATGTCAAAACCGATAGGCTTGATAAGATGCAATGATGCCCCTGCGTTTACACATAAACGCCCTATTGCACCAGTATTGTTTGGAATCTGTGGATTTACTAAAACTACATTAAAACTCATATAAGCACCTCTTTAAAAAATTACTGTTTTGTTTTCGTACACAAAAATACGATCTTCAAGTGCTAACTTTAAAGCACGTGAAAGCACCACTTTTTCTACATCTTTTCCAGAACGTTGCATATCTTTCCAACTGTAAGCATGGTTAACATGTATCACTTCTTGGGCGATGATTGGACCCTCATCAAGATTGTTGTTTACAAAGTGTGCTGTTGCACCGATTATCTTTACACCTCTGTCATATGCCTGTTTATATGGATTTGCCCCTATAAATGCAGGTAAAAATGAGTGATGTATGTTGATGATTTTATCAGAAAATATTTCTACAAATGCAGGAGTTAAAATACGCATATATTTCGCAAGTACAATATAATCAACATTTTCATAAGAGTTTATACACTCAATTATCTGTTTCTCATGTACTTCACGTTCTAGGTCAACATGAGATATAGTCACATAAGGTATATCAAACTTACCTACAAGTGATTCTAGTTTATCATAGTTAGATACTACTGCTAGTATGTTTGCTTCAAGCTCCCCTGCCTCATGGCGAATGAGTATATCACCAAGTGCATGTAACTCTTTTGTTGCCATGATGATTATATTTTTCTTCTTTGGCTCGATAACTTTAACACTAGACTCTTTTGGAAGAACCGCATTTATAGCATCTGTTAAATCTTTTTTATTTACAGCACCTTCTACTACAGAGCGCATAAAAAACTTATTACTCTCTTTATCAACGAACTCGCTATTTGAAAGGATATTTAAATCATACTTATAAAATATACTCGATACCTTATGCACAAGGCCTTTTTCATCATTTGCATCAATTAAAACTCTGTACTGATTCAAACTACTCGCCTTTCTCTAACTTTTGTACTCTAGAGTCAATAGTTGCTAAGGTATACTCTAAAAAATTCAGTGTCATATCAACTTTTGCTTCTATATTTGAGTTGTTTGGTGCCTGAAAACCCTCAAAAAGGACTAATAGTCTTTCTCTGATAGAGTTTAGGTACATTAATTCACTTTGAGTATTATTTGAAGGTTTCTCGTAAGCTTGCTCTTCTTGTGGCGAAGCTTCAAAAAACTCTTCTTTAGTAGCTGTTTGTGCTGGTGTTTCTTGTTGCTCGCCATTAGTATCTTCCATCTCTGCTAGTGTTGAGAGTATTACATCTTTTAGTTCCATGCTTTTAATAACCACCTTTCAAACTCGTTAAACTCTACTTCATTTTCCATTTTTAAAAAGTAATCTTTCATCTCTTGATTTACATTTAAAAACTTTTTACGCATACCTGAGAGTCTTCTAATAGCGATTTTAGCATCACTATTGTTAGGATCTTTTTTTAACACATCTTTATAAATATCTAATGCTTCTTCTTTAAGACCTTGAAGTTCATAGATATTTGCTAAAGTGAGTGTTTTCATACTTTTTGTATTATCTCTCTATATAATTTGCGATGATAGAACCTATCTCGCTAGTTGAACATACTTCTTTAGCATCATATTGTGCTAAGTCTCCAGTTCTATAACCTTCACTCAATACTTTTTTGATAGCTTTATCTATTTTTTCAGCAGCTTCAATCTCACCAAGTGCATAACGAAGCATCATTGATGCAGAAGCAATAGTAGCGATAGGATTCGCTATACCTTGACCTGCGATATCTGGTGCAGAACCATGAATAGGCTCATAAACACCTATCTTTTCACCAACTGATGCTGATGGTAAAAGACCGATAGAACCACAAAGCATAGAAGCTTCATCACTCAAAATATCACCGAAAATATTTCCAGTTAACATTACATCAAACTGTTTTGGATTAAGTACGAGTTGCATTGCCGCGTTGTCAACATACATATGTGTAAGCTCAACATCTGGATACTCTGCACTTACCTCAGTAACTACATCTCTCCAAAGCTGAGAAACATCAAGTACATTTGCTTTATCTATAGAACAAACTCGTTTTTCACGTTTTTGTGCAATTCTGAAAGCTTGGTGTGCTATGCGAACTATCTCTGAACGAGTGTAAACCATAGTGTTCCACCCTTTATCTTCACTACGTCCCTTAGGTTCACCAAAGTAGATACCACCAATTAGCTCACGTACAACCATGATATCAACACCCTTAATAATCTCAGGCTTTAATGAAGATGCATTTATGAGTTCATCATACACAACAGCTGGACGAAGATTAGCATATACACCAAGCTCTTTTCTAAAACGAAGGAGTCCACTCTCTGGGCGTTTCTCACGAGGAAGTGAATCCCACTCAGGTCCACCGATAGCTCCAAAAAGAACAGCATCAGAGCTTAAAGACATTTGAATAGTCTCTTGAGGAAGAGGATCACCTGTTACGTCATAAGCGATTCCACCCATAAGTGCCTCATCATACGAGAAGTGAAAACCAGAACATGAGGCAACTGCATCAAGAACCTTTACTGCTTCATCAATTATCTCAGGTCCTATTCCATCACCTTTTATAAGTGTAATTTTATACTTTTTCATTTCTTTCCTTTATTTCATTCGCTGCAAAGTTCATTAAGCCGCCTGCATCGATTAACTCTTGCATAAATGCAGGAATTGGTGTGAAGTTATATGTTTTATTTGTAGTATTGTTTGTAACTGTCCCAGCATTCATATTTACTGTCACATCATCACCTTCGTTTATCTCAGCACTCTCTTGAAGTTCAAATATAGGAAGACCCATATTAAATGCATTTCTATAAAAAATTCTTGCAAATGTAGGAGCGATAATAGCAGCTATTCCAGCAGCCTTAAGTGCTATTGGTGCATGTTCGCGGCTACTGCCACAACCAAAGTTTTCACCAGCGACTATTAAGTCACCTTTGCTTATTTTGTTTACAAATTCTGGATCAGAATCTTCCATAATATGTTTTGCTAATTCTTCTGGTACTGAAGTATTTAAGTATCTTGCCGCGATTATTATGTCTGTATCTATATCTTTACCAAATGTCCAAACTTTACCGTTTATGTTTGCATTGCTCATCATAAAATCCTAATATCTTTTATTAAATAATTTCGTGATTATAGCTTATTTTTTATTTGAGTTTTATGAAACTGTTTTGAAGAGGATAAATCAGACTTGATATTAAAAAGTATCAAGCCTATTTTAAAGTGTTACTATCTCTTGAGGTTATTTGTAGTTTGAAGCATTTCATCACTCGTTGTAATTACTTTTGAGTTTGAATCATAGGCGCGTTGCCCTGTAATAAGGTCTGTTAGTTCTACAACTAACTCAACATTTGAAAGCTCAACAAAACCCTGTCTAAGTGTACCTAGACCATCAATACCAGGAATACCTTCTATCGGTTGACCTGAACTATCTGTTTCTATATATAGGTTATCACCAAGAGCATGAAGTCCTGCTGGATTTATAAAGTTTGTCGCTTGAATCTGACCAATTTGTGCAGCTTGAACTTGCCCAGGTTGTATCACGGTAACAGTACCGTCTGTACCTATACTAATGTTTGTTGCATCAGGTGGCACAACTATCTCAGGGATAAGTTTGTAACCATCAGAGTTCACCATCACTCCATCTTGATCGACTTTGAGTGCTCCATTTCTAGAGTAAGTTTCAGTTCCATCAGGAAGTTCAAACTTAAAAAATCCTCTACCTGTAATGGCTAGGTCAAATTGATTATCAGTTTGCTTGAGTGAACCCTCTGCAAATATTTTATTTATAGCAGTTGCACGAACACCCAGACCAACTTCAATACCCGTGGGACTTTTTGTAACATCCGAAGTAGAAGTACCTGCATATTCCATTACACTATACATAAGGTCTGAAAATTCTGCACGAGACTTTTTAAAACCTATTGTGTTTACATTGGCAATATTATTTGCCGTTGTGTCTATCTGTGTTTGCATTGCTAGCATTCCCGTCGAAGCGGTATAGAGTGATTGCATCATAGTATTTTAATTTCCTTTTTTATATTAAGCTTTTTTAGAGAGTTTTTCAATAGCATCTCTATTCATATCATCCATCTGAGTGCTCATCGCTTTTTGGTACATACCTACTAAACGGTTTGTCTCAATCAGTTGTGTCATCATCTTCACAGCATTTACATTGCTTTTTTCAACAAAGCCTTGCTGTACAGATCCACTCTCTTTAACATTTGTAATATTTTTTATATCTCCAAATGCATATAAGCCATTATCCTCTTTTTTAAGTAGTGATAAGTCTTTTGGTTGTGCGATTAATAACTTTTTATTTGGTGTTAACTTAGCACTGTTTGGAATATTTGTAGCAATTTGACCATTTTTATCTGAAACAATTACACTATCCTGATTGGCAAAACTAATTTTCCCTTTTCCTGTCTTTAGATATTCATCTGCTAAGACTTCATAGCCTTGTTTTGTAACAAGAACCCCTTCATCATTTTTTGTAAAGCTACCATCGCGAGTAAGTCTTACACCTTGTGGTGTTTTTACCGCAAAAAATATGCCTTCATTTGAGAGAGCGAAGTCTAAAGGATTTGCTGTTTGCGCCATCGTCCCTACAGTATGGTTAGTATAGGCATCTACTATTTTTGGTGCTCTTGTCATAGTACGGTTAATAAACGCGGCACCCTCTTTAGTTTGGTTTGCATTAGGTAAATCATCGCGTTTATTTTGATATATACGCATAAAGTCGCCCACAACAAGGTTGTCTTCTTTAAAGCCTACTGTATTTACATTTGCTAAATTATTTGCGATAGTGTCGAGTCTATTGAACTGTGTAACCATTCCAGCTGCCGCAGCATAGTATCCAGATTGCATATATTGCCTTTGTTTCACTTTGTATATCGGAGTAATAGCAAAGAGTGTTCCAATCTTTTTTTCTTATAAATTTCAGGACTCATTAATTTAATTTGGGTATAATCCACCTTTAAAAATACTTAACTCACACGGAGCATACTTCCATATGACAGCAAAAGAACTCAACAAAGTAATAGAAACATTTTTTCAAGACCACAAGGGTAAAGATTGTGTTACTTACGAATCTGTTATAGAACTTTTTGAAAAACAACCCTCTGCCGCTCAGGCAAAAAATATTTTAAAACTTCTAACAAAAAACAAAAAATGTATTTATACTTCTAGCGAACAAGCTAAAAGACTCAATGATCAAGAAGCAGAAGCACGTCGCGTGGCACAGAGAAAAATGCTTGAAGATAATGAGACTGATAAGTTTGACATCCTTAAAGAACATGAACTTCTAGAGTGGTCACGTTCTGACTCACCTGTACGTATGTATCTTCGTGAAATGGGTCAGATTCCTCTACTTACTAAAGAAGAAGAGATTGAGATAAGTAAAAAGATAGAAGGTGGTGAGAGCATCATCATCGATGCTATCTGTTCTGTTCCTTATCTAATAACATTTATATTAGACTATAAAGAACCTCTTATAAATCGAGAACGTCGTGTTAAAGAACTTTTTAAATCTTTTGAAGATGAAAAAGAAGAAACAGATGACACAAATGCTAATACTGATGATGCAGCAACCGTAGTAGAAGTAAAAGTAGTAGAAAAAAATCTTACTGCAAAAGATAA
>DQSP01000192.1 GCA_015663215.1 Sulfurimonas sp. | reverse complement strand
CTGTCTTCTGATAAGTATATGTATAGGTATTTCATTTTTTGCCTTTCTAGTCGATTTCTTTTGTGTCTGCTGTTGAGAGGTAGGCTACTTTTACGATGTTAATAGAGAAAGTTGACCCATCACTAAACCTACTATAGAATCGGAGTACCCCTGCACTGTCTATCTTTACCTTATAACTCGGAGCTTCTGCTAAGGATATTGTTCCTTTTATCCAACCTATAGTTACATAATAAGATGCCGATAAGTTAGAGCGAACCATATAAACCCCACTCTTAGTAATAGTATATGTCTGAGTAGACCCACTAAACAAAGTCTTATTAGAGTGTATCTTTTCGTGGGCTACTATCCCCAAATGAGAATCAAGGGAACCTTGTCGTACTGAAAAATGTCCTGTTACAGCAGCACGGTCAGCAGCATAAACTATCATAGTCATGCTGTTGTCATCGGTTCTATAACCTATGTACCCTCCTAAATGTTGTGCTGTTCCATCTTGAAGATAAATGCCAGGATTGGAGGAACGCTCTATTACTACTATTCCTCTTGAATATAAGGCTTCTTTATTCATTGTCAATAAAGTAAACTTACTCCCAACTTCTCCAATTTTAAAAGATGCGTAAGCTGTTGGCTTGGTTGTCGTTATGTCACCAAGAGTAGTAGTTGCGTATAAAGTATCCCCTATACTTGTATTAGGTAGGTTTTCTATATAAGACCCTTTTTTTGCCACGATAAAAGAATCTGCACTTATTCTTTTTGTGACAACGCCCAAATTATCGCTGATTCCTGTGATTTCGCCAAAAAAACCGACTGCAGCTCCTGCCGCAGTAAGTTCCCATAGGTATCTAGGGCTACCATCGGGGTTAACTCCTGATTGTGTAGTTGATTGTTTTATGAATTTTCCTGCTGTAAACCCGTGACCCGTCTGCTTAATTATCTCTATTGATTCTATCTTCGGCTCTTGGGGAATTACATCTGCTGTTTTAATCGTGTGTATCGTTGCCGCTATTTCAAGTGTTGCTAATTCATAAGCATAAGTAGCAAGAGTTGCTGTGATTGGCTCTATTCTAAAGCTTATAGCCGTTAAAGGGTAAGTGTTATTGATAGTATCCGTATCATTGAAAGTTATTTCTATGGCTAATCTATGTGTTCCTGTGGTAGTAATTGCTGATACATCAAGGGTAGCGTCTTCTTTGATTGAAACAAAATGTCTGCCTTGGTTGCTATCAAAATGCCCCTCTAGATTCTCTATCTTAAGTATCTTTTCTACTGAAGATAAAACAATTTCATAAACACCTAACGGATTAGTAATTCTGCTTTCTTTCGCAAAACTTGCACTTGGGGTACGCATAAGTACACTTGGTACAACGTCTATGCTCTCAAATATTTTATTTGTTCCAAATATTGGAGATACACCTATATCATTGGCGTTAAAATTAAAGTCCATTTGCTAAAACCTTTTTCTTTTTTTTGTTATAGCTATATTATCTTTTTTTTGTTTTAGAAGTCATCTTCGATATTGATGTTCCCTATAGTTTTAGGCATGAGTATGTCAAGATTAACGTTTTCCTCTTGTTCTATATCTACATCAACGTAATGCTCATCATTGTCACTCTCTTTATCCTCCATGTCTACATCTAATTCTTCTTCGTACTCTTCTCCATACTCTTCGTCCTCTGATACATGTTGGAGTAGTGTAAGTTGTGCGATACTGTCTGCCGTGTCGGGTGAGGGTATAGCCTTTCTACGCATCTCCTCTTTTGATAGAATCTTGTATAAGAACTTAGTACTCCAAACAAAAGGTATACTTGACAACTCCTTAATAACAAAACTTTTATTTCTGTCTATTTCTATGCTTAATAAATTATCGTCTAATGCTTCTTTTATCTTAACGAACGCTTTGGCTCTTGCGTTAATATATCTCTTCTTATCCTCAAAATAAAGCTTGTCTGAACCCCATCTTATAGGGGATAATATAAAGTTATAATCTGCCCCCTCTAATAGAAGTTCCTCTAACTTGTCCCATGCTTCCGAACCTCCTGCTGTAGCATCTCCCCCTACTAAAACATTGTCATAATATATGCCCTGCTCTTCTTTTTCCCTAAGATAAGATAATATATGAGGAAACACTCTTTGCTTTATGAACTGCAAGGGCTTTAAACTCTCGCCTTTATCTCTTTGTATGTCCACTATCTTGTAAGCTTGTTTTTCTCTTCCTGTGGCTTCATTGGTAAAGCTTTTTGTTTCGGCTGTGACTATGACGTGTGCATCTCTTAACCCACTATATCCTACATCATAAGAAAAGGCTACTGACTTGAATTGCTGTTTAAATATTCTATTAGTGTTGTGGTAAGCTCTATGTACTGCCGCAATATCAATGAGCATACCATTCTCGTTTTTAGGTGGTAACCCATCAATTCTAACCCTTATCTCATCATCTGTATATGTGGCTAACATAACCTTTAGTTGCTCTATTTTTACCCTTGGGGAATATCGTGAGGATAACCTAACAACTGCCCATACTCCCATAGATACAAAGTCGTGAAATTTTCCTCTCTGCTGTGTGTGTTGTGAAAATGCAATACATGAATTGAATGTGTCAGTTAATGCTCCTAATGACGCTTGAATATGCCCCTCTTCAATACCCGAACACTCATCAAAAATAAGTAAGTAGCTAAGTTGATGTTGCCCTGGCAAATTACTACTATCCCCTCTTGGGGCAGTTACTGCTTCTATGTACCAATGTCGCTCTTGTCCAATGATATAAATCTTCTCTTTTGTGAACTTGATGAACTTTAAGAGAAACCCCCATTTTGTAGGCACTTCTTTACCATCTCTTTTTCTTAGTCGCCCTAATGATGTTAAGCTCTCTTCTATCTCCTTAAAACTAAATTTCTTAACTTGGTCTAACTTGGGGGCTTGTATTCTAGTGATTGATTTCCTAAAGCATAATAGATGAAGTGCTGCGATAATTCCGATAAGCTTAGTTTTACCCGTGTTGCTTTGAACTATAAAATTACCATCTAAGAAGAGATTGTTTTTATCCACACTAAAACCATAGTAATCTCCTACTCCTATTGATTTAACTTCTTTTATGTGATAGT
>DQSP01000277.1 GCA_015663215.1 Sulfurimonas sp. | reverse complement strand
TTTACGATAAAATACTCTTAATAATTTATCAGGAATAACTATGTCTACAAAAATTGCTTCAGCACGTATCTCTGAGAAGAGTTCTAAACTCTTACAAGATCTTAACAATTCATTGCCTTTTGATAAGGTGCTTTACCGAGAGGATATAGAAGGGTCTCGTGCTCATGCAAGTATGCTTTGTGAACAGAACATTATTTCGGTAGAAGACTATAATAAAATAGATGCTGGACTTCTTGAAATACTTGAAGAGGTAGAGTCTGGTGAGTTTAAACTTGATGGTAATGATGAAGATATCCATATGGCTATAGAGGGTCGACTAACTGAAAAAGTAGGTGATGCAGGTAAGCGTTTACATACTGCTCGTTCACGTAATGACCAGGTTGCACTTGACTTTAGACTGTATGTTCAAAATAATACTAAAACCATTGCTTCGCTTCTTTTGGAGAACATTAGGACACTTGTTAATGTTGCAGAAGAACATGCTGAGACTATGCTTCCTGGTATGACACACTTACAACATGCACAGCCTATAAACTTTGGTTATCATATGTTAGCGTATGCTAGTATGTTTAAGCGTGATTATGAGCGTTTTTTGAGCTCTTATGAACGCAATAATTATTCTCCGATAGGTTGTGCTGCTTTGGCTGGTACACCTCATAATATAAGTCGTCAATTGACTTCAGATAAATTGGGGTTTACTGCACCAACATTGAACTGTTTAGATACGGTAAGTGACCGTGATTTTGCCTTGGAAATACTTTTTAACATTAGTACGATGATGATGCATATGAGTCGTTTAAGTGAAGAGCTTATTTTGTGGTCTGCGGCAGAGTTTAAATGGGTGACACTAAGTGATAGACATGCGACAGGAAGTTCCATCATGCCACAAAAGAAAAACCCTGATATCCCAGAACTACTTCGAGGTAAAACAGGCCGAGTAAATGGTAACCTTGTGGCTCTTCTTACGGTGATGAAAGGTTTACCACTTGCCTACAACAAAGATATGCAAGAAGACAAAGAAGGTGTCTTTGACTCTGTACGTACTGCAACACTTAGTCTGCAAGTACTAGAAGAGATGATAGCCGATATGACAGTAAACAAAGATGCAATGGAAGATTCATGTATGGTAGGACACTTAAGTGCTACAGACTTAGCTGACTACCTCGTAAAAGAAGCTGGACTTCCTTTTCGCGATGCTTATCACATCACAGGAGACGCTGTAAATTTAGCTGAGAAGAAAGGTTTAGACATTTCTGAACTCGCCTTAGATGATTTGCAGAGTATAGACGAGCGTATAGGTGAGGGTGTGGTAGCACTACTAGACAACCGTGCTTCCATGAATGCTAGGATGTCTGAGGGTGGTACGGCTACAGTTAGGACACTTGAGCAGGTGGAGAGTTTGAGGGGTTGGCTGAGTAAGCAAAAATAATATAAAGAAGATATTATGTCAGAAGGCAATATGTCTCTTGGGGGAAAAAATATTACAACAATAGAAAACATTAAAGCCATCATAAGCATTAATCGCTATAGTGACATTACTATAAAATGATAGAGGATAACAGATGGCTGGTGAAGAAAACAGACGTATAATGGAAATGCAGATGGATGCTCTTAAAGATGAGCATGGGGTAGATATAGATAGTTCAAAAGACCGAATACCTAAAAATGCACGTAGTGCAAACAACAAAAAGTTAGCAGATATCTATGATGATGCAGCAGAGTATGAAGCAGAACTTAAAGGGTTTGAATCAGAATTAGAAATAGTTAATGACAGTTCTCTAGCAGACCTAGTTGCAAAGTTAAATGAGAATAACCCTCAGTACGAGGGGAATTATGCTAAAGAAATAGCTGAAGTGGCAGTCAATGGTGTTACTCACTTGGTAGAAAAAAAATCACATAGCCAAGAGCATCTAGCACTTGTAGAAAAAATGGATTTTACTACGTATAGTGGGGAGCTTGAATTTGAGATAAGAGAGATACTTGTGAAGCGATGGGAATTTCTTGTAGAGATAAAAAAAGAACATATCGCAGATGAACGTGCAGAGATGAAGCTCATGGGAATGAAACCAGATCACCTTAGAAAAGTGCATTATAACTATCACGGGCTATCACAAAACTAAATAATCTTACTTTTTTAGACGTTCAGGACTTCTTCTAGGGGTCTATAGCCATTTAGGCATTGCATGTGTCCTTGACAGTCTATCTTAACCGTAGAAGGAAAATCATTTACTCCCATAGAACGTGCTTTAGAAAAGTCATGTTGCATGAGAATCTCAGCTCGCTCACTTTTGTAAAAAGAGAGGAAAGCTTCTTTATCTTTACTCACATAAGAGCTGAGAACGTCAATAGAACTGATGTCTATGCCATGGTTATAAAATGCTGACTGAATAACAGTTAAGTACTCAAATGCAATACTTTCTCCCGATAGCGCTCTTACTGTTACGATGGCTTTACATGCAGGGTATGTGTCATAGTCAAAGTGTGTGAGGTTAAGTAGTTTTGCATTAAAGACTTGCCCTGTTTCTTTTTGTACAGCATCCCAGTTCTGTTTGAGATAGGCTCTACTTTGTTCGTTCCATATCATTTGTCCAGAAGTACGTAAACCACCCACTAGCACACTACAAGTATAGAGATGAGCATACTCTTTGCGTATTTTCTCTATGACAGGGTGAAATCCCCAACACCATGAACACATAGGGTCTATGACGAAGATGAGTTGTGTTTGAGCCTTAGACATAGTAAAATCTTTAAGAGGAACACGAAAGTGTGATGTTTTTATGTTCTTCAGGTGTTTCTCCTGCAAACTTCTCAT
>DQSP01000180.1 GCA_015663215.1 Sulfurimonas sp. | reverse complement strand
TTCGTTCAGCTGAGTTTTCAGGTGGGTATATCTTGGCTGAAAATGAGATAGAGATGATGGAAGATTTTACAATCTCTTTTTGGATAAATCCTGCATATATTGAGAGAGAAAACGCGTATATGGCTGTTTTAAGTAAGCAGATAGAAGTATATCTTACGAAAAACAATAAGTTAAGTATCAACTTGAAAAATCCAGATGAGAGTTTTAATAGTACTAGTGCACTTGATGTAGATATGTGGAGTCATGTAGTACTACGCAAAGATGGTGATGAATTTACCATCTTTATCAATGGTCATAAAAATAAAGATAAAAAGATTGGTACGCTTACTGACAATGGCTTAGATACTATCATGATAGGTAAAACTGACTGGGATGGTGCGGAACTTTTTGCTGGAAAGTTAGATGAGTTAAAGTTTTATACAAGTGCGCTGAGTAGCACCAAGTTAAATGAGATTTATCAAAATGAGTTGAGTGGGAAGAATGATGATGCAAGTGCTAGGGATGAAGTTATCTGTCTCTCTCCTATTGGTTGTGTAGATAACGCGATTGTTATCGATGATAGTAAGTTTGTCTTTGAAGTGGACTTAGCTACGGGCTTAAATACCCGTTTTGAGATAGATGCCTCAGCGGGTGGCATAAATGGTTTTGGTTTTAATAAAAAAGATGGCTATATCTGGGGATATAATCAAACTAAAAAAGATGGGACACTGCTTCGTGTTGGTAAGACAAAAGAGGGTGCTTATGCACAAGAAGTTTTTGGTCCTATCGATGCTTTAAAAGGAAAGAGCTTTTATATCGGGGATATTGATGATGATGGTCAACTGTATCTTTATGGAGGGGGTACTATCTATATAGTAGATATCGATGCTAATTCAAATACTTTTTTGAGTGTGCTTGATAGTTTTTCTGTTGGTAGTATCTCTGTGGCTGATATGGCGTTTAATCCTATCGATAAACTTTTATATGCGATAGAGAGTGACAATGATTTATATCTGATTGATTTAGAAAATAAAAAAACTAAGTTATTGAAATCAGACGTTATTGAAACGAGTACTGATACCTTTGGTTCAAGCTTTTTTGATAGTGCTGGGTTCTTTTATGCTATCAAAAATAGCTCGCGTTATGTCTATAGAATAGACCTTAGTGATAGAGAAAATATCAGAGCATTAAAGTTCTCATCCCTTCCAAATGCAGATGTGAAAAATGTCAATATCGATGGTGGACGTTGTAGTGATAGACCGATATATATAGACTATGGTGATGCCCCTGATGGAAGTGCGTATGATAGTGGAGATGGTACGGATACTTTAAACTATAAAACATTGACAAGCGATAATGGTGCGAGACATAAAATCTTGGTAGATAAACCAAATGTCTTTTTTGGTGATGGCAATGTAGCGCTTAATGTTAGTTCAGAGAGTGATGCAAAAGTAGGAAACCTAGATGATGATAATGGACTCGTAGGAGGGCTTAACCCTCTCTTCACTTCAACGCATAAATATAGTCTTAAATTTGCAGTACAAAATGATACGAACAAAAGTGCCAATGTTGTAGGCTGGATAGATTTTAACAGAAATGGTCGCTTTGAGATGGATGAGGGGACGAGTACGAGTGTATTTAGCGAAAACAGAGATGTGGTGACACTAAAGTGGAATGTTCCTGATGATATCCAAGAGGGTACGACCTATGCTAGATTTCGTGTTAGTACGGATGATATGGCTACCTTAGAGAGTGATTCTTATGGCATCAAAACAGATGGTGAAGTAGAAGATTATGAAATCATCATAAAACGTGGTAGTCTTTATGATGCCTGGGACTTAGATAGTAACCTTAGTTCAAGAACGATACAGACAAAAATAGTCAACGAAGATATCTCCCTGAAAATAGCTGCAGTGAGTAGAGATGGTGAAAGTATCATAGACAATACTTTTACCAATATAAAAGCAGGACTCTTCTCAAAAGATGATGGGTCTACTTTACACGACTTTGTGGATATAAACTTTACGCAAGCAAATCCTTACACAGTCGATTTTGGAAAGATAGCTAGAGCAAATAGATACTCTTATGTGAAAATCTCTTATTTAGATGAGTTAAATGTCACACGAGAAGTCAATGCTACTGATGCCTTTGCGATAAGACCAAAGCGTTATGATATGAGTATCCAAGCGCCAGATGGCTTAGTGGCGGGACGGGATTTTAATATCACGATAAAAGCCTTGGATGCCCTAGGTGCAACGGTGGTCAACTATGATGAAAATGTCTCTGTTTATGGACTTGACTATAATGAAACATTGATTGCCAATGGTTGTGTACGAGGAGTATTAACAGCGCCTAAAGTAGTTTTTAGTCAAGGTGTTGCAACGATTGTTTCTCGTTATGACAACGTAGGACAGTTAGATTTAAAAGCTTATGAAATAAAAGATGCTGATACGGAGTTTGCGGTAGTTGATAAAGATGATGGCTCCAATGAAGATAGATATATAGAAGATGATGCGTTACAAACAGGTAAGTTCTCACCTTCAAGTATCGCGATGAATTGGGATTTTAAAAATGGATCAAGTGCTTATACATTTTATGACTCAAACCTCTCAGAGATGGCAGCACCGCTCTATGTGGCTATAAAAGCACAGGATGAAAACAATGTTACGGTAACAAACTTTAGAGATGGATGTTATGCAGAAGATGTCACAGTAAAAATAGACTTTGATATAGAAGGTGTAGCGCAGAGTCTCACACCTCAATCAGATGCTACTGTCTCCTATGCGGTACCATTGACAGATATCACTACAAATACTTTCTCTTTCAAGGTGTTAAAAGGTGACTTTGTAGATGGTGAAGGAAATGAAACGGTAAGGATGAACTTTCAAAGAGAAAGAAACAAGGCATTAGAGCCTATGAAGTTTACTATCACAGATATAAACACGACAACAACAGGTGGTATATATGCAGGAGATGGTGAGGACAAAGTAGCAACATTTGTTTACCTACGGGCACATGTGACCGATCAAAGTGTCATAGGAAAAATCATCAACGCCCATGTTGACTATGAAGTTTATAGTAAAGATAGCAATCGTGCACTTTTTGGTTTAGAAAACGCATCAGAGAGTAGAGATGATATAAACTGGTATATCATCAACTCAGATATCAACATGGATTATAGTGATGAACAAAGTACCTTTGATACGGGTATCACAGTAGCACATACCTCTAGGAATGAGATAGCGATAGAAGTTGAGAAGTTACCACATAGTAATATCATCCGCTATAGACCTAGTTTTGAGTATCTACTCTATGACAGATATAATGCCATGATAAAGGAACATCACTTTAAAGTGCGCTTCAATCCAGAGGAGCCAAAATGGACAGGTAAAGGTGACCTTGGTAAGACTATAGACTTTAGAGCATATAAAGGAAATGGACTACAGAAAATAGACTGGTAAACTCTCCTCTTATGATAGAAGCACGTTAAAATAGTGCTTCTATTTTCTCCCTAAAACATTAAGCTTTTTTTACCTTTTGACGATATACACTTAGAAAACTATATGTAAGTAGGTAAATTTATGAAAAATATTTCTCTCAAATGGCTAGTGCTTATGGTCTTTATCTTAGGTCTCAACCCTATCTTTGCGACACCCGCTCCAACTTGCTCCTCCGGTGGTATTTATGCTGATTTTTCGGAGACAGGTTCAGCTAGTGGTACAGGAACATTTTTAGAGCTTACGGTGTTACCTGATTTTACATGGCGTGCTACGGGAGATGTCTATAGTGCCAATATCAAAACAAGTGAGTATTTTTATGAAAGTTCAACAGATAGTTTGATAGGACCTGAATAGGTTTTTGGTGAAGCAGATAATGCCTCAAATGTCAATATTCGTGTAGAAAGAACAGGCGTCAAAGCAGGTAGGGTAACAGATAAACTGACATATATGACAGTTACTTTTAACACATCTGCACCTGCTTCTGGATGGGGTTTTTCTCTGATTGATTTGGATAATGATCAAGTTGAAATCTCAGCGATTGATGCTTCTGGAAATACTGTATCCAACAGTGTTATAGATAGTTGGTTAGTAGAAGTTTTTGATGCAGATCCTGAGGATTTATCAGGAATAAAACATGCGCTACAAAGCAAACCTCCATTTTAGGATGCAAGTAATACTGCATTGATGGGTTATAATCTCAGTGATGTCATGGATCCTGTTATTTACAATAGAGAAATAACATCCGTTTCAAAGGATGCAGAGGGTGCATCCGCATGGTTTGCACCAAATATCTCATTAAACTCTATGACTTTTACCTTTTATAGTAAGGGTGATAACTATACTCCATCGTATCATTTTTATGCCTTATCATGTACGGGGAGCATTGCAACTAATAGTATTTCAGGAACCATTTATGATGAGAGCTTAGCAACAGGTCTATCTAATTCCGCTGTACATCTATATGAAGGAAGCACACTAAAAGATACACAGACAACAGACGCAAGTGGACTTTATACATTTAATGTAGTAGATGGAAACTATAGCATCGTAGTAGATTCTAAAACACTAGGAAATTATCCAACTATCTGGGCTGAACAGATAGTCGCGCCCAAAGGTGGACTTTGTTCTGATGGGGCAGGTGGTACACAAACTGCACTTGTTGCAGCAGGGGGATGTTATGGTGGTAAACTAGGAAGTATTTCTGATGATGCTTTAACACTTTCTTCTGCGGAACATATTGCTGAAGTTGAAGTTAATGGTGCAGATGTAAGTGATATGAACTTCGGGTTCTCTTTTAATGGGGT
>DQSP01000108.1 GCA_015663215.1 Sulfurimonas sp. | reverse complement strand
CCCAATAGCGTCCTTTTGAGTTGACTTCACGAATGTTGATCTCAGGGTTAAAGTTGGTTGCAAACGGATAGCCGTGATCACCTGCATTACAGTCGAGAATATCGATGGTATGGATCTCATCAAAGTAGTGCTTTTGCGCATAGGCACAGAAGAGATTTGTAACACCAGGATCAAACCCACTACCAAGAAGTGCCATCAAACCACTTGCTTTAAAGTCAGGATCTTTTGCCCACTGCTCTTTATACTCAAATTTTGCTGTATCTGGATGCTCATAGTTGGCTGTATCAAGATAGTGAACATTTGTCTTTAAACAAGCATCCATAATAGTCAAGTCTTGATATGGTAAAGCAACATTTATGACAACATATGGTTTTACCTCTTCGATCAACTTCACAAGCTCTTCAACATTGTCAGCATCAACTTGCGCAACATCAATGCTCTTTCCCTGTTTCTCTTTTATCTCATCGCGAATTACTTCACATTTAGATAGCGTGCGGCTAGCCAATGTAATCTGTTCAAAAATCTCACTATTCTGTGCACACTTGTGTGCTACAACCCGTCCGACACCACCAGCACCGATAATCAATACTCTACTCATAACATCTCAACCTTTAGTGTGAAATAAGTGTAATTATACCAAGTAAACTATCCAATCGCTCTTGTGTTATACACTCTCTATAAAAATACGATTATAATCGGCTAATCTAAATAAATATGAAACTGGTCATAATAAATCACAATTATACTTTAAAAACTTTTTATCATTAGTGATAACTTTGTATCTGTTAGATATCGCTTGAGATATGATCATTCTATCAAAAGGGTCACGATGGTACATTGGTAAAATAGCTAAATTTAATGCACTTGCAGCATCAAAATCTAAAATTTTCATATCGAACATATCTAAAACATAATCAAGATCAAACTCTACATCAAGTTTGCCTATAGATTTTTTTATCATAATTTCTGCAAGACTTATAGAACTAAGGTATAGGAAGTTTTTGGTATCACTTAATATTTCTAAATGTTTTTTATCTATTTTTGTTGGACTATACATTAGCCAAAGAAAGATATGTGTATCTACCAAAATATGCATAGCTAAATAGCACCATCATAAAAAAGCTTATTTATCTCTTCATCCTCTTTGTCAAAATCATCTGGTATTTTATATTTGCCTTCATATATCCCAAAAACTCTTCTTTTCTTTTTCTCTTCATAAGGAACTAACATAGCTACTTTTTTATGTTTTTTCCCATATTCAATTACAAATGTTTCACCAAACTTTTGTACTTGTTCCAAGATTGTTGAAAGTTCTGACTTAAATTGTCCTACCTGTATAGATCTCATTTTAGATCCTTTCTAATCTAACTTGTATCCATTGTATCAATAAGTTGTCAAGTTGTCAAGTTGTCAAAAAATTGACAATTTTTGATTCAAATGATACAATGGATTTTATTTATATATGAAAATTTTATAAACTTTGAGTTTAAAGGTAGTTTAGTGGAGAATGCAATCATATTAATGAATATGGGTGGAGCTTCTAACTACAATGAGATTGAAATTTTTATGAAAAATATGTTTAACGATCATCGTATTATAGGTGCACCGCCGTTTATACGTAAAAATCTTGCAAACTATATTACCAAAACTCGTTTGCCTGAAGTAAAAGAGAATTATGAAAAGATAGGGGGAGGTTCACCTCTTCTTAGCATCACCAAAAGCCTTCAAAAAAAACTTCAAGATCGAATAGATGATGCAAAGGTTGAGATTATTATGCGATATACTCCCCCTTTTGCAAAAGATATTTTAACAAGATTAAAAGGGGAGGGGATTAAAAAATTATATTTGATTCCTATGTATCCACAGTTTTCAACTACAACTACAGCATCATCTATAGAAGATATACGCACCGCTGCAAAGGATATGGGGTATCATCCTACAATTGTAAGCCATTTGTACTACTACGATTTTAAGCCTTTCCTTGAAGCTGTTGAGGAGCGCATCATTGAAGGAGTAGGTAATGATGATCCTAAATCGTTAAACCTCATCTTTTCTGCTCATGGGTTACCTGTTCGTGTCATTAAAAGAGGTGATCCTTATCAAAAACAGGTGGAAGCAGAAGTGGCTTTGCACGTAGAGAGGCTAAAGCAGAGGGGAGTAGAGTTTAATCAGGTTCATTTGGCATACCAGTCAAAAGTAGGTCCTCTAAAATGGCTTACACCATCTTTAGAGAGAGTTCTTGAAGAGATTAAAAATAGAAAGGCTCTAATTTACCCAATTGCCTTTACTATTGATAATTCAGAAACACTCTTTGAATTAGATATAGAGTATCGACATTTAGCTGAAAAACTTGGCTTTAAAAGCTATAAGGTGTGTCGCTGCCCAAATGACTCGGATAGTTTTGTCCGAGCAATAGAAGCATTATATCGTCAGATGAAGTAGTTAAGTGTCACTTATGAGGTTGCAGTCTCTAAGTGGCTAGTTGCTATTTGTTTAAGTGACTCACAAAGAACTTTACGTTTTTGTTCAAGTACAGGTATATCGTTTATCTCATCTTCTTTTTCATGATAAAGCTCAATCCCCTTTTCTACCATTTCTGTAAGTAGTTCATCTGAAATTTCATCAGGTGTCATATTCATATCATCCAATAGGCATTTAATAACACCTATACCTACTATTTTAGTATATGGATGATTGCGAATCAAATGTCTTAGGCGCGGATATTTTGTACCTATGATCTTAATGACTCTTCCATTGAGTTCATG
>DQSP01000028.1 GCA_015663215.1 Sulfurimonas sp. | reverse complement strand
GTCAGAGATTTTCATCTCTTCTTCTAAAGAACTTTTTGCTTCACTTACTGTTTTTTTAACAGATTTGATAAATTTACCCATCTCTACTAAAGCACCAGGAAGTTTATCTGGACCTAAAAAGAGTATAGCGATGATAGAAATGAGCATTATCTCTGTAAAACCGATACCAAACATATGTAACCTTAGATTTTTAATTGTTGTATTTTAACAGATTATCCTAAAATGTAAAGGCTTTCTCTATGGGCTTGTTGACAAAGCTATAGTTTTTAACTATAAAGGGCATGTATATGAGAAAAAACATAGTCGTTGACATATACTTTTAAACTTAAATTACATAGTCATAATTTTTTAGTTCAATATAACTAAATTGTCGTAAGAACATATCCCGAACCATAGACACTTTTTAAACAATTTTTTGGTAATTTTTTACGTAAATTACTCACAAGTTTTTTAATGGTATTTATAGATATTTCTTCCATATATTTGTCTTCCCATACTACAGCAGAGATGTCTTCTATAAAAATATTTTTTTGAAATTTATCTATCATTAATTCGAGTAACAATTGTTCCCTAAGAGCTAGGTTGATAACATTATTTTCTTTATAGAGTTTCTTTGTTTGCTTATGCCAGCTGAATTTACTAGAGAGCATGACAATATCTTTTTTTTGTAAGAAAAGGGTTTTGTGTATTCTCTCTAACCCTTCTTTAAGTGTACTTTTACTTACGGGTTTAACAAGATATTTACATAGGTTGAGCTCTACAGCATCTAATAAAAGTGCTTCTTCTGTATAGGCAGTTATTATTGCAATAGGTATATTTTTATTGCTCTGGCGTATCTTGCGTGCCACATCTAGTCCAGAGAGTTTTGGCATATTGATATCTAGCATTAAAACATCAGGATTTACTTTCTCATAGATACATAAAGCTTCTTCACCATCTTTTACAGCATATACCTTTTTAAAATAATGGGAGAGTTGTTCAGTGATATTTAGGCGAATGATACTTTCATCTTCTGCATATAGAATGGTATAGGATTTTAGTAATATCATGGTATCCTCTATTCTACTTTAGGAGTAATTTATGTCTTATATACAGAATCTACTTATCGGTAATCACCACTTCGACGATGATGAAAACTTAGAAAAATTCCGTTTTACTTTACTTAATACTCTTTTGATTATAGCAACATTCTTTGGTTTTATCAATCTTCTTGGTTCATATTTTGACATTATTAAATTCCCTGAGACATATGAAAAGGTACTACTCATATATCTAGTCTTAAATGTTGTTGCATTACTCTGTCTACGTAAAGATAAAAAGTATTATTTGAAGGTTGTATATTTTATAATCTTGAATGCCTTTATTCTTTTTATATCGGCTCTTTTATTATCACTAGACGATAGCTTTCGATTAATTTGGTTTTTTATATTACTTTTGTCCTATTTCGTCTTGGTAGGTAAAAAGTATGGTGTCTACTTCATGTTAATCATATCTGCTGTTATTCTGTTTATCTATCTTAATTATGATTTAGGGTTTACTCCTTTAACTATCTCAACTTTTTTTAATTCTTTTTTGATTCTTTTTTGATTTTTACAGCTTTCATATATTACTTTATAAACAAAATAGACAAAGATGCCATAGAACTCAAAAATCTCAATGGAACACTTAGAAATAAAGTAAAAATAGAGACCGCTCAACGCATAGAAAAAGAAATCTTACTACAAGAAGTACATCATAGAGTCAAAAATAATTTACACATCATTCTCTCTATGATACAACTTCAACAAAATGAAGAGAATGATATGGAGCAAACTAACTTGCTTGTAGACCTAGAAAACCGTATTAATGCCATAGCCAAATCATATGAGATGCTTATAAGTAACAATGATTTACAAAACATTATGATGAAAACCTATCTAGAAGAACTTTTAACAGATATACATGATAGTTTTTCTCATTCGAACCATGATGTAGAGTTTTTTACTGATATCAATGCGACACTCCCTCTAAAGGAAGCGGTGTATGTAGGTCTTATCACCAATGAAATTATTACTAACAGTTACAAGTATGCTTTTCCCGATAACAAGGGTAAGTTATATGTTTCATTAATACAAAAGAAAAATAACTATTTCCTCACTATTCAAGATGATGGCATAGGTTTTACTCCCAACAAACATAGTTCTTCTTTAGGACAAAAAATCATTCATTCTTTAGTGACAGAACAACTCAATGGCGAGTTAAAACTAGATAGTGAAAATCAAACAAAGTATAGCATCCAATTCACTCTTCAGTAAAAAATCAAAGAACATTTTAAAAACTTCACACTTTGGCACACTCTTGTGCCATACTTTTTATAGACCAACACTGAGCAAACACTTTTTAATTATAGTGAGGCGTAGATAAAGATTGCTTATTATGAGCCAAGAGACTTAAATACTATAAAGGATACAAAATGAAATACTTACCAAAAAGAATACTACAAGCTACTATGCTCGCCTCAGGGCTATTACTACTCAATGCTTGTGGAGGAGGGGGTGGAAGCACAGCTCCTGATACTAATACTACCACACCTGAGGCTACCTCCATCACACACAATGGCACTACCTACGGTTTTGTTACCTCTCCTCATACAGGAAAAGTATGGCTAGACAAGAACCTAGGGGCTGCTGAAATATGTGCAGGGTTTGATGATTCCCAATGTTATGGAGACTACTACCAGTGGGGGAGAGATTATGATGGTCACCAAGATAAAGACTCTGGCACATCAACACAACAATCCAGCAATGTCACAGATGTAAGACATGCTAATTTTATAAAGGCAAATGGTATCTACTCTCATGACTGGGCAAAAGCTACAGATGCTTCAGGAAGTAGAAGGATGCTTAACTGGTCAAAGATAGACGGATCTTCTGTCTGTCCTGCAGGGTTTAGAGTACCAAGTATAGATGAATTCAAGGCAGAAACTTTAGACAAGGGTGTAAGTAACAGAGCCACAGCCTTTACAAACTTTCTTAAGTTGCCATCATCTGGTAGTCGTGCTGGCTTCGATGGCTCGATGTACAGTGTAGGCTCAACAGCCCTTGTTTGGTCTAGCACAGCAGTTAGCTCTAACTCGTTTGGTGTCTTCTTCCGTAGTAGTAGTGGAGGTGTGCACAGTGGTAGCCGTGCCGATGGCTTTTCAGTACGCTGCCTGAAGAATTAGGACTTGATATTTTCGTCCCCGACTAGAAAGAAAGGAGTACAACTGGGGTGTGGGGTTAAGCTTGTTTGTAAGTTTTAATATTTAGTATGGAATCTTGACTTGATGTCTCTATTTGGAATTTACTCCTGTTTGTCCAAAACAATTCAAAAAGAGGCATCTAGTGAGGTGTTATTAAAAATTTACATAAGTATACATATATAAATTACAAATGTAAGGAGTTATATTTTACAAACTACCCCAAAATATAAAGAGCCAACTCATCACTCAAAAAGAAGTTCTCATTATGATAGTGTGTATCTGAAGACATAAGCTTCTCCTCTTTACAAAGAAACTCAGCTTTCTCTAGCATCTCTTTTGAAAGCAAAGCTTTCTCTACGCCTATACTAGAACGTAAGCCTAAGAGTACTCTTTCTGTAAGTAACTCATCATCAGTGAGTACTTCTTCTGTGATGGCTAGGGGGTTGGTTATGTAGGCTTCTATATCAGAACTCGGGTAGAAGCGTCT
>DQSP01000131.1 GCA_015663215.1 Sulfurimonas sp. | reverse complement strand
TTACACTCTTGGGCCGTGATAACACCAGGACAGTTTGGCCCGATAGTCATCATACCATGCTTAGTCGCATGAGCTTTAGCCATTTGCATATCTTTAACCGGAGCACCTTCTGTAATAATTACAGCAAGTTCTATCCCAGCTTCAGCAGCTTCCATAACAGCATCACCAACAAAAGCGGGTGGAACAAAAATCATAGAAACAGTAGCACCTGTAGTCTTAACAGCATCTGCAACAGTATTAAAAACAGGCTTATCAAGGTGAGTTTGTCCACCCTTGTTTGGTGTTACACCACCAACTATTTGTGTTCCATATGCTAAACATTGCTCAGCATGGAAAGAACCCTCTTTCCCTGTGAAACCTTGAACGATTACTTTTGTATCTTTATTTACTAAAATTGACATTTAATTAGTTTCCTTTCGCAGCAGCTACGGCCTTAGCAGCACCGTCAGCTAAATCAGTACCAACAATTAAGTTAGATATATTTGCTTTATTTAAAATTTCAGAAGCTTCTGGAGCATTTGTTCCATCAAGACGTACTATTACAGGTACATTAACATCTGTAATTTTTGTTGCTTCAATAATACCATTAGCGATACGGTCACAACGAACGATTCCACCAAAAATATTAACAAAAATTGCTTTCACATTTGGATTTTTAAGAATAATCTCAAAACCTTTTGCAACAGTCTCTGCGTTTGCACTACCACCAACATCTAAAAAGTTAGCAGGTGTTCCACCCATGTGATTAATTGTATCCATAGTACCCATCGCAAGACCAGCACCATTTACCATACAACCTATTTCACCATCAAGAGCAACATAAGAAAGACCATACTTTGCAGCCTCAACTTCATCAGCATCTTCTTCCGATAAGTCTCTCATAGCTTCGATATCTGGATGACGTCCAAGTGCAGAGTTATCAAATCCCATTTTTCCATCAAGAGCTAAAAATGTACCCTCACCTGTTCTAATTAAAGGATTAATTTCAATCATTTCTGCATCATTTTCAGTATATACTTTGAAAAGTTTTTTTGCAAAGTTAATGATGTTTTTTTGTTCTGTTTTATCAGTAATACCAAGACCAAACGCTAGTTCACGACCATGAAAGCCTTGAAAACCAATAGCTGGATCAACTGGAACTTTAATAATTTTTTCAGGAGTGTTTTCTGCAACATCTTCAATGTTCATTCCACCTTCAGTAGATGCAACAATCAAAGGCATTTCTAGTTTTCTATCTAAAACGACAGAAAGATAATACTCAGCTTTGATATCTGCACCATCTTCGATGTATAGTTTTTGTACTAGTTTACCAGCAGCATCTGTTTGGTGAGTAACAAGAGTCATTCCAAGAATTTCTTCTGATAATGTTCTTACTTCTTCAATAGACTTAGCAAGTTTAACACCACCACCAAGACCACGACCACCTGCGTGAATTTGAGCCTTAACAACCCATACTGGACCACCAAGTTCTTCTGCTGCTTTTACAGCTGCGGGTACGCTTTCAACCATTATACCTTTTGGTGTTGGAACACCATATTTAGCAAAAATTTGTTTTGCTTGATACTCATGTATATTCATTTATTCTCCTTGATTTAAAATTTATTTTTTACGCTTTTGGCGCGATCATATTCTCTGGTATCACATACTTATCAAACTCTTCAGCAGTTAAAAGACCTAAGTCAATCGCTGTTTCTTTAAGAGTTGAGTTGTTTTTATGTGCTGTTTTAGCAATTTTAGCTGCGTTATCATAGCCAACATACGGATTAAGTGCTGTTACTAGCATTAATGAGTTATGTAAGAAGTGATCTATCTTATCTACAACTGGTTCAAGACCTACAGCACAATGATCGTTAAATGAAACTATACAATCAGCAAGTAAACGACATGATTGTAAATAATTGTATGCAATTACTGGTTTAAAAACATTTAACTCAAAGTTACCTTGAGACGCACCCATAGAAATTGCAACATCATTTCCAAACACTTGGCAAGTAACCATAGTTACAGCTTCAGCCTGAGTAGGATTTACTTTTCCTGGCATAATAGAAGAGCCTGGTTCGTTTGCAGGAATCTCTAACTCCCCTATTCCACAACGTGGTCCTGAAGCTAACCATCTTACATCATTAGCAATTTTCATCATATCTGCAGCAAGTGCTTTTAGCGCTCCATGAGAGTAAACAAGAGCATCGTGAGAAGTAAGCGAATGAAACTTGTTTGGAGCAGTGATAAAATCATGACCCGTTAGTTCACTTATCTTTTTAGCAACACGTACACCCATTTCTGGGTGAGCATTAAGACCTGTTCCTACAGCTGTTCCACCAAGTGCAAGTTCACGAACTGCTTCAAGGGAATCTTTAGCCATTTTTTCACACTTATTAAGCATTTCAACCCAACCGCTAATCTCTTGACCAAGAGTAAGTGGTGTAGCATCTTGAAGGTGTGTACGACCAATTTTTACAACTGATTCAAATTTAGCAGACTTAGCTGTAAGTGTAGCTTTTAACTTTTGTATAGCAGGTATAACTTTTGTTTCAACCTCAATAACAGCAGCAATGTGAAGTGCTGTTGGATAAGTGTCGTTAGAGCTTTGTGATTTGTTTACATGATCATTTGGATGAACAAGTTTATCTGTTCTAAAATCACCACCAAGAATTTCTGTAGCACGATTAGCAAGAACTTCATTGTTGTTCATATTAGACTGTGTGCCTGAACCTGTTTGCCATACAACTAGAGGATAGTTTCCATCAAGTTTACCGGCAAGCATATCATCAGCAGCACTAGCAATAGCATCTGCTATTTTTTGGTCTAGTGTCCCTAGGTCAGCATTTACAAGAGCTGCTGCTTTTTTAAGATAAGAAAAACCTCTAGTAATTTCATAAGGCATAGTCTCTTCACCGATTGCAAAGTTTTGGATACTTCTCTGCGTTTGAGCAGCCCAGTAAGCATCTACAGGAACATTAATCTCACCCATTGTATCTTTTTCAATTCTTGTACTCATTTAACTACTTCTCCTCAAAAAATTTGTTATTATTTAATGTATCGATAAGCCCTTGTACTGATTTACAAGAATTTTCAAACATCTCTTTTTCTTGCTCATTTAGTGTAACTTCAAGGATTTTTTCAGCACCGTTGGCACCAATCATTACAGGAACACCTGAAACGACATCATTAAAACCATACTCGCCCTCAAGACAAACGGCACAAGGATAAATCTGTTTAGTATCTTTAAGTATTGCATTTACCATAATAGCAGTTGATTTAGCAGGAGCATAATATGCTGAACCAGTTTTTAAGTGTCCAACTATTTCAGCTCCACCTTTACGAGTTCTCTCAACTATCTCATCAATCTCAGCATCAGTAAGTACATCTGAAAGAGGAACACCTGCAACTGTAGAGTAGCGAGGAAGAGGAACCATATCATCACCATGACCACCCATAACAGATGCACGAATTTGTCCACCACCATATCCAAGTTTTTCTTGAATAAATGCAGCCATTCTTGAGCTATCTAAGATCCCAGCCATACCGATAACACGGCTTCTGTCAAAGCCACTCTCTTTTAATGCGACATAAGTCATAGCATCTAAAGGATTAGAAACCATTATAATGATAGCATCAGGAGAATATTTAGCAACACCCTGAATAACTTCTTTTGTTATTTTTGCATTTATCATAAGTAAATCGTCACGACTCATACCTGGAAGTCTTGGACTACCAGCAGTTATAACAACTACATCACAATTTATTAAGTCTGACATTTCCTCAGCAACTTTGACAACAGTATGACTTCTTACAGCAGATGCAGCCTGAGACATATCTAATGCCTTTCCTCTTGCTACATCAATTTTATTATCACGTAAAATTACTTCATGGCAAGCACCAAGCATAACTAGAGAATATGCTACTGTTGCACCAACATTACCGGCACCAACTATTCCTACTCTTTTTCCTTGACTCATTAAAACTCCCTAATATTAAATAGTATGATACCAGTTAGAGATACACTTAAAAAGAATGTGCTAACACATATCATTTAAGTATAGCAAGGTATCAATTATGAAAGGTTTTTCGCCTTTTGTGTAAAACATTCAAAAATGTTCCACATAAAAAACGAAATACTATGTGCTATAAAGCACATAGTAAACTTATAATATAAGCTTTGAACTTAAATCGCGTTGATAATTGCGTTTAGTGTAGCAGATGGACGCATAGCAGCTTCAGCTTTAGCATCATCTGGATGGAAGTATCCACCGATATCTTGAGCTTTACCTTCTACTGCAAGAAGTTCAGCAATAATTGTATCTTCTTTCTCCTTAAGTTCTTTAGCAACTGGAGCAAATTTAGCAGCTAACTCTGCATTATCACCCTCAGCAAGAGCTTTAGCCCAGTACTGAGCTACAAAGAAGTGAGAAGCTTTGTTGTCTGGTTGACCAACTTTTCTTCCTGGCTCTTTGTTATTATCTAAGTAAGCAGCATTTGCAGTATCTAAACTAGCAGTAAGTGCAGTTAGTTTAGCATCAGAATTTTTAAGACCTAAGAAACGTAAAGACTCAGCAAGTGCTAAAATCTCTCCTAAAGAATCCCAACGAAGGTGACCCTCTTTTAAGAACTGATCAACATGCTTTGGAGCAGATCCACCAGCACCAGTCTCATATAAACCACCACCAGCTAATAAAGGAACGATAGAAAGCATTTTAGCAGATGTTCCTAATTCAAGAATTGGGTACATATCTGTAAGGTGATCACGAAGAACATTACCAGTTACAGCGATAGTCATTTTACCTTCACGAACACGTGCATTTGTAAAACGAGTAGCATTTGTTACATTCATAAATTGAATATCTAAACCTGTAGTATCAAAATCTTTAAGATAAGCATCAACTTTTTTCTTCACTTCAATATCATGAGCACGAGTATCATCTAACCAGAAAATTGTAGGAACTTTTTCAATTCCAGCTCTTTGAACTGTTAAACGAACCCAGTCTTTAATCGCAACATCTTTAGCGCGAGACATTCTCCAAATATCACCAGCTTCACATTCAAAGCTCATAATAACACCATTTGCACCAGTTACAGTAACAGTACCAGCTTCTGCAAGTTCAAAAGTTGTGGGGTGAGAACCGTACTCTTCAGCTTTTTGAGCCATAAGACCGATATTTTGCATCGTACCCATAGTTGTTACATCATATTGACCATTTTTAACACAGTCAGCTACCATTTCTGCATGAAACATTGCATAAGTACTATCAGGAATAACAGCAACACATTCTACTGCTGCTCCTGTTCTGTCCCATTGTTTTCCACCTTCACGAATAACAACTGGCATTGAGGCATCGATAATTACATCATTAGATGCATTAAAGTTAGTTGTTCCTTTATCAGAATCAACCATAGCTATTTTTGGAGAATCACCTTCAACTACTGCAAGGAATGCTGCTTTAATTTGAGCTTCTTTTGCATGACCAGAAATCTTATTTTCTAAATCAGACATACCTTGGTTAGGGTTAACATTTAATTCTGCAAATACATCTGCATATTTAGCAAATACTTCTGGGAAAAATGCAACAAAACCATAACCGAACATAATAGGGTCAGAGATTTTCATCATTGTTGCTTTTAGGTGTAATGACCATAAAACATTATTTTTCTTCGCATCTTCAATAGTTTTTTTATAAAAAGCATTAAGTGCAGAAATTGACATAAATGTACCATCAATAATTTCACTAGCAACACCAGCAAAAGAACCTAATTCTTTACCGTTAAGTGCAATAGTAATTTTTTGATCTTTATCAAGAGTAGCAGACTTTTCATTAGCGAAGAAGTCTCCCTTCCCTTCCATATGTGCAACATATGCTTTAGGGTTTTCTGGGAATGCACGTAATTTATGTGGATTCTTTTGAGCAAACTTCTTTACTGCTGTTGCAGCACGTCTATCAGAATTTCCTTCACGAAGAACAGGATTAACTGCTGAACCTAAACAAGTTGAGTATTTAGCTTGTGTAGCTTCTTCAGCTGCATTAGCTGGGTTTTCAGGATAATCTGGAATATCATAACCCTGACCTTGAAGCTCAGCAATACAATCTTTAAGTTGACCAACAGAAGCAGAAATATTTGGAAGTTTGATAATGTTACCATCTTCTTGTAAAACAACTTCTCCAAGCTTAGAAAGTTCATCCTCAGCAAGACCCATAGCAGATAGAACTCTACCAGCAAGTGAAATATCACTAACTACTACTTCAACACCTGCAGCCTTCGTGAAAGCATTTACAATTGGTAATAATGAATAAGTTGCTAAAGCCGGAGCTTCATCAATCTTTGACCAGATAATTTTTGACATATATTGTCCTTGTGAATTAATTTATCTCATAAGAAATTTATCTTATGGATTTTACAAACCAAATAGTAACACAAGTAGGAAAATATTGCTCGACCTTCTAAGTTTTTTTACTTTATTTTACTTTTTGTTTCGTTTAGTAACATGCTTTATATTGAGAAGATGTGTAGAATAGTTACATGTAAAATCGTGAATATTATCCCTATTTTTCATAAAATACAGATAATTAGTTTTGTCCGGAAATATTGCTGCTTTAATTGCATCTAAGCTCACATTACAGATAGGAAGGGATGGAACACCTTTGTATAGGTATGTATTATACATCGATTTATCTTTTCTAATTCTATTTGGTGTTACCTTAACATGTGAGTATTTTCCATAATTTAGAGTACCATCCATTTGTAACTTCATACCTTTTTTTATTCTATTGTGAATAACAGAACTTATTACTGGCATTTCTTCTATATTTGCAGACTCTTTTTGTATAATTGAGGCAATTGATAAGTAATGTAACCATTTCACTTCATTATATGTACCAAATATCTTCACCGAAACAGCTCTCATTTTTGATAATGATACTTTTAGTAGCAGTGATATTAGTTCTTTCTCGGATATTCCCAATGGTATGCTATATGTATCAGGGACAAATGCCCCCTCTTTAAATGGTGTTTGTGTATAAAATTCATACTCTAGTTTTGCAACACTTAAGCCTAAAGATGTAGCCAGTTGTCTTAAAAAAACATAAGTGGTTTCACCTGGAATTAGTGTTACATTTTGTAGTGCGGCTTTTGCATGGGTGAGTTTATATAAAAAATCTGCTTTAGTATTATACTCTACACCCATGTTTATCCAGCCACTTTGAGGAGAGCCCATAACCCTGAGGATAAATGCATCTATTTTACTTATTTGCTCATTTTGAGTGTGTAACTGTGCTATAATCTTATTAATAGAGCCCTTCTCTATATAGAGAACTTTAGGGGTTTGAATCGGCTTATTTAGGTAGAACATGAACGACAACACAATTATCAACATGATTTCAAGAATATATTTTACAATTGTCAGTTTTTTTGTATTCATTTTTCTTTTTCTTTTTATAGGTTTTATTGTTCTTCAAAATGGACTTTTCTTAAATGAAGTTTCTATCTCAAATATTCATATAAAGCAATTATACATTAAATGGAATAAAAAATTAGATGTTTCAATTTTTGAAATAAAAGTTTCACAAAGTAAGACAAGTACTCAAACTCCTATAAACTATAAAGAACTTGCTAATTCTCTCAAATCACTCTCTCGTACTAGCTACTGGTTTAGCTCTCTTGTAATTGAAAAAATATTTTACAAAGACACTACTGCTTCGTTCAAGTATAATAACAATACTAAAGGATTTCTATTAGCTTCTTCAGATACACTAACTCTTGATGTTACATTATCAAAGGCTAATGATACACTTTTAATTAATCTCAAAAAGCTTCATGACAAAAAAAGAGATATAACACTTCAAGGGAATACATATATTGATACAAGAAATATCAAATTTTATTCGGACCTTACTATTAATATTTCCAATGAACTAAATGCGACACTTTATCTTCACTCAGATACAAAAACTCTTCATTATAAAGTAGTTAGTAACAAAGATATAGTTGACTACAAGCATGCTATTTCTTTAATAAATATGCCAAAAGAGGCAAGGTATTGGGCATATGATGCAATTGAAATGTCTCATTTAACAATTGAAAATGCTTATGGGCATATAGATTATAACAACACAGATGATATTCTCAAACAAATCAACATTACAGCTACAGTTCATAAACTACAATATACTTATAACAAAGACCTAGATGCGATACATACAAAAGATACAAAGCTTGAGTTCAAAAATGGTTTCTTATATATTTATCCACATCAAGCCTATACTTCGGGTAAATACCTAGGTGAAAGCTGGTTAAAGCTAGACTTTACACAAAAAGAAGAATTATTGTCTATTAAGCTGTTGTTTGATTCTGTACTTGATGATGAGATGTTAAAAATTCTTAACACATATAAAATAAAACTACCTTTTTTACAAAAAACAGGAGTAGTGAAAACTGACCTATCTCTTGAAATAGGGCTAAGAGAACTTCATGTAAAAGCGAAAGGAAGTTTTTATACAAAAAAAGCTAATTTTGATTACTTAGGTTTAAATATTGACATCTTTGATGCTAATATTCTACTAAATAATTATGACGTGAATATTAAAGAGATGAAAGCTAGTTATAAAGACATAGCAAAAGCTTCTGTAAATGTCAGCTACAATGCCTCAACAGCCAAAGGGGAAATTGATTTCTTATTTGACTATATATCCACACAAGATTTATCTTTAAATGCGAGGAAGTCTCCTCTAGCTGTTCGCTACACTATAACTAAGAATAAAGACTCAATATCCATAGACCCTTCGCTTTGGAATGTTAAACAACAAAGTATAAAAATTGATGCGATTGAAATACCTTTTGATTTAAGAGAATTAAAATTGAAAATACCAACAACTTTTATAGAAGCACAAAACATAGGAAGTGCCTTTATCTCTGGTCAAATAAACCTCAATACAATGATAGCAAAGTTTAATGCAGATATTTTAAAGTTCACTTATGAAGGTGTTAATCTTAGTCAATCAAACACCCCTTTGAAAATAACATACGATAAAAAACTCTCCATTTTTTCTAAAAATGAAATATTTTTTAATATTTCAGGGTCAAATTATAAAGCTAGTAATTTGTATCTAGAAATAGATGATGATAAAATATCACTAAAACATACAGAGCTAAATATTGGAAAATACATCACAACAAAGATCTATGCGAACTTTAATACACTAACAAATAAGTCTCATATTAGCCTTAGTAATTTCATACTAACAGATCCAAACACACAAACCATTTTGTATAAAAATAAAAAAATCATGTTATCTTTGACACATGCTAATAATATAATCAAAATTAGATCAAATGAACTCTCTGGTGAGTTTTCATCACAAGAAAAAGGATGGAAACTTAAACTTAATTCACTCAGTCGTATAGCAAAAGATTCTAGTTTATTACAAAAGCTACACCTAGATAAAGGTGACTTTACACTATATAAAAATAAAAACAGTAAATACACCAAGTTTAAAGCCAACATAGAATATCCATATAAAATTTTAGTAAAGAACAATACACCTCAAAATAAGTATAAGATAAAAGGGAAAATATATCAAGAAAAAATCAGCTTAAGTATTAACAATAAAGTATTTGTTAACATTAAAGATGCCATAGATATTACAATGAAAAATACAAGTGTCAATATTAACGAGTTACTTAGGGTGATTACAGATTCCTCCACAGATTCCAACAGTTCAAATACCTTAAACCTTATACTAAAAGCATCCGACTCCACATTATATGTCAACAAGAATAGGCTTATTTTATATGATACTCTTGATGTACAGTTTTATAATAAGATTTTAACAGCTCAGTTAAATTATGCCAAAGGTGTTGCAGGTCTTCGTTTTAAAGATAACAACTTTCACTTATATGGCAAAAATTTTAATGATAAGTTTATGACTAAAATATTCTTTTTATCAAAATTCAACAAAGGAAATTTAGATTTTTCATTAAGTGGTAAACTTGATGACTACAAGGGTGTGATTTATATTAAAGATACCACTATAAATGACTATAAAATACTCAATAATATTTTAGCCTTTGTTAACACTATTCCGTCTCTTGTAACATTTAAACTACCTGGATACAACACAAAAGGACTCTTTATAGACAGGGCCTATATTAATTTTAATCATCAAAATAATGTATTCAATCTAAGCGATATTTATTTAGACTCAAAGGAAATTGATATATTAGGAAGTGGTGTTGCAGACTTAGAAAAGGATACTATTGATATTACACTCAATCTCAAAACAGATTTAGGAAGTGATTTAGCAAAAGTTCCTCTTGTCGGCTATATTCTACTTGATAAAGATAGCATTTCCACTACTCTTAGTATCAAAGGCAAAGCATCGGATCCCACAGTAAAGTCACTTATCGCTGAAGATATTGTAGTTGCACCCTTAAACATTATAAAGAGAACACTCTCTCTCCCTTATGTATTTATTAGAGATGCTATAGATAAAAAGTAGTATAAATACTTATTCGTTCCGTAAAACTGTTAAAATATCAACTTCACTGGCTTTTTTCGCAGGATAATACGAAGAACCTATAACAATTAAAAATGCACCTATCACAATAAGGGTAAAGTCTAATAAACTCAAATCTAGCGGTAATGTTGATGTTGGATAAACATCTTTAGGTAGTGATACAATATCAAAAGTACCTAATACCCATATACCACCCAATCCTAAAAACACTCCAGTGGCTATACCTGCAATACCGATAATTATACCAAGATATAAAAAAACTTTTTTAATTTCTCTTGTTGTTGCACCAAGGGATAAAAGTAATGCTATTTCCCCTCTTCTATTCATAACAGTCATTAAGAGAGAGGAGATTATATTTATAGCTGCTATAAGTATAATAAGCATTAAAACGATAAACAGTGATGCCTTTTCCATCTCTAAAGCAGCAAAAAAGTTTAAATTGTCTTCCCACCAGCCTTTAACAGTTGTACTAATGGGTAAAAATTCTTTGATTTTTTTAATATCAGAATGAGGATCCTTAGAGTATATATGGATTCCATCATACATATTATTTGGCATATGCATCATTACTTGAAGTGCCTCTAGTGTAGTATAACTGTAAGCTTTATCGTAAGCTGAAAGACCCGAGTCAAACACAGACTCAATATTAAAACGTTTTATCTTTGGCGTCATAGATAAACCACCAGGCTCAACACTTGTAAAAATATACATAAGCTTATCATTTTTAAAAAGATTAAGTTCTTCTTTTAAACTTTTACCTATAAGTACATCAAACTTTTTAAATGTCTTACCAATAATTGCTTCTGCTAAAACACTGTTTACCTTAGCTTCATCTTTAAAATTTACACCAAATAAATATCCACCTTCAAGTTTAGAACCACTGCGAATCATTATCGAAGATTGTACATAGGGACTAAATTGTAAGTGAGGAAATTTTGTTTCTAAATCGATGAGTAAATTTTTATTTACACCACCATAGAACTTTGGAATAATAGTGAGAGGATAGTTCATTATAGTGAGCTTTTTCTTAAACTCTTTATCAAAACCATTCATAAGTGCCATAGCTACAAGAAGAACCATAACACCAAGTGTGATACCTAAAAAAGCAAGAAGTGCTGAGAGGAAGATAAAAGGTTGTTCTTTGTCAAAACGCAGAAACCTCTTTACTAAATAGGTAACTATTGATTTTTTCAAGAGGCAAACATGCCTTTTTTTGGACCGCTTTTACCACAGCATTGCTTATATTTTTTACCACTACCACAAGGGCAAGGGTCATTCCTTGCAATCTTTTTTTCAGTCTTAATATCATCTGTATGGTTTAACTGCATTTGAGCAGCTTCTTGTTTTTGTTCTAGGGCTCTTTGCTGTGCTATTGCTGCAGCTTCTTCTTCTGCTGATTCCATTTTAAATTGAATAACCTGCAGTGTACGAATTGTATTAAATTTTATTTCACCAATTAGCTCTGTAAAAAGATTAAAACTCTCTTTTTTATACTCAACAAGTGGGTCTTTTTGATTGTAAGCACGCAGACGAATACCTGTTTTCATATTATCCATTTCATAAAGGTGGTCTCTCCATGCACTATCGAGTTCTTTTAAATAAAATTCTTTTTCAATGTCATTTTTAACACTCTCTTCTAAAACACTCATCTTTTCATCATACGATTTTTTAACAATCTCATTAATATTGTTAAAAAGCTCCTCATACTCTAATTCCTTTAAAGGTTCAGCATCTAAAGTAAAATTTATTTTTTCTTGAAAATGTTCACAAAGTGCTTGAAGATTAAAATCTTCTTTTGCACCACCTTCATATATACCACTTAACTGTAAAATATGTGTTATATACTCTTCTCTAATGAGATTGATTTTTGCTGAAATATCATAATCTTCACTGAGTAGTTGATTTCTAAACTTATAAATAATTT
>DQSP01000040.1 GCA_015663215.1 Sulfurimonas sp. | reverse complement strand
GTTTGGCTTTCCTGTAGTGCAAAAGGCAAAACTAGAGGGTTACGATGGTAATGGTGTTAAGATGCTAAGAAGTGCAGATGATGTTAAAGATGCTATTGATACAGAGTCTTTCATAGAAGAACTCGTAGACATAGACAAAGAATTAGCTATCATTGTAGCTCGAAATAAACAAGGCGATATTAAATGTTACCCTGTTGTTGAGATGCTTTTTGATGATAGAACAAATATCTGTGACATAGTCATGGCACCCGCTAAAATATCACAAGACATAGAAAAAAAATCCGTAGAAATAGCTACAAAATGTATAAAAATACTTGATGGTGTTGGTATCTTTGGTGTTGAGCTTTTTTTAACTAAAAGTGGAGAAATACTTGTAAATGAAATCGCTCCAAGACCACATAATTCAGGCCACTATACAGTTGAAGCCTGTGCAACATCTCAGTTTGAGCAGATAATAAGAGCTGTTACAAACTTACCTCTTGGTTCCACAAAACTACTCTCCCCTTCTGTTATGGTAAATCTCCTTGGAGAAGAGGGTTATGCTGGTGAGCCATTTATTGATGGTATTCACGATGCACTAGAGATTCCTGAGCTCTCTTTTCATTTTTATGGTAAAACATTCACTAAACCATTTAGAAAAATGGGACACATTACTGTTTTAGATGATGACATAGATGTAGCATTACAAAAAGCGATGAGAGCAAAAAATATTTTAAAAATCAAAGGAAGTAAAAAGATATGAGTAAAGCATTAGTTGGAATTATTATGGGGAGTGACTCTGACCTCCCAGTTATGAGTGCTGCTGTGGCAATGTGTGAAGAGTTTGGTATCGCTTATGAAGTAGATATAGTTTCAGCTCATAGAACACCACTTAAACTAGTAGAATATGCACAAAGTGCAGAGAGTCGAGGTCTTCAAGTCATCATCGCTGGTGCTGGTGGAGCGGCTCATTTACCTGGAATGGTGGCTGCTGAGTCTGCACTTCCTGTCATCGGTGTACCTGTTAGAAGCTCTTCACTTGATGGTATGGATTCACTACTTTCTATAGTACAAATGCCCGGCGGAGTTCCTGTTGCAACTGTAGCTATAAATGGTGCAAAAAATGCAGGAATACTTGCTGCTCAAATAATTGGAGCTATGGATAATTCTTTAAGAGAAAAGATTACAGCTTACAAGCTAAAGATAAAAGCAGAAGTGGACAAAAAGTCTGAAAACTTACAAAAGCTTGGAGTAACATCTTACTTAGAGCAGATGCCTAAAAAGTAGTACTATGGCTAATATAATGCAAAAAATTGTTTGTGACATACATAACGGTGTTCAAAACAGTAGAAAAACAATTGAATTTCTTCAAAAAAACAGTAAATGGACTTGGGTAGGAAACTATCCTATCGCAATTGTTAACGAGATAAATAGAATCAAAGATGAAGAGAGTCTTAAAAATCTAAAAGCGATGGGCTTTTTTGACGGGGATGGTTTTTCCAAACATACATACACTACCAAAGAGATAAAAGAGTTAAAAGAGACTGCACCGCTTGCACTAAAAACTGCTTATTGTCTCTGTCTAAAAAAGCAACGAGAAGGTGATTACAATTTTTTAGAGAAATTTCCACATGACAGATGGAAAAAAGTAACAGATGAGACAGATAATTTTGAAGCTTTAGTTGAGTTCTCAAAGTTTAGTGAGAGTGATGATAGTAAAACAATTGAGACAGCTATAAGAGACATAATGCGAAGTGCAAAAGAGATACCATCACTTAAACGTATCGGTTTTGTGTGGATAGTTACACTTCCTAAAAGTGTTAAAGTTATTGACATACTTGAGCACTACTTCGGGGATAATTATATTTTCGTTGAAGCTGGTCGTAAAATAACTTACATTGCATGGGGTGATACACTCTCAGGTATTAATATGAGATACTTCGTTAATACTCCTTAAATCTACATTTTGATATAATCACTGCTATTAATATAAACAATAGGAATTTTAGTGATTACATTAAAAGAGGCACTTACACTTAATAAAGATGAACTTAAAAAATTTAAAGATGATTTAAAGACAAAAATAGAAGCTAATCCTGAGCTAAACGCTTACATCGATGTGAAGAATGTCGGTGAGGGTGTGCCTATCGCCATCAAAGACAATATTCAAGTAAAAGACTGGTCTGTTACTTCTGCTTCTAACATCCTTCAAGGCTACATCGCACCTTATAATGCAACTGTTATCAATAAACTAACAGATGCAGGGCTTTCTCCATTTGGCCGTGTAAATATGGATGAGTTTGCTATGGGTTCTACTACTGAGTCTAGCTTTTATGGTAAAACACTTAACCCTATTAACTCTGAGTATGTTCCAGGGGGAAGCTCTGGTGGATCTGCCGCTGCCGTTGGTGCTGGTCTTGCTATCGCTGCACTTGGAAGTGACACAGGTGGAAGTATCCGCCAACCCGCTGCATTTTGTGGAATAGTAGGAATGAAGCCTACTTATGGTCGCGTTTCACGTTATGGTTTAGGTGCTTATGCTTCTAGCCTTGACCAGATAGGTCCACTTACGCAAAATGTCGAAGATGCTGCAATCCTTTATGACATCATCAGCGGTTCATGTGAGAAAGACTCTACAAACGCCAACAAAGATGATAAAGTAACACCCTCTTTAAACGCGGACAGAAAACTTCGTATTGCCATTCTTCCAAAGTACTTAGAGAGTGCAAACCAAGATATAAAAGATGCTTATGCAAAAGCAATACAAGCACTTAAAGCGCAAGGTCACACTATAGTAGAACACGAGATGAAAGACTCTAAGTTTGACATCTCAGCTTACTATATAACTGCAACTGCTGAAGCGACTACAAACCTTGCTCGTTATGATGGCATCCGTTATGGTAACCGTGTCACAGGGAAAAACCTTGAAGATACTTTTACCAAAACGCGAAGTAATGGTTTTGGCGATGAAGTTAAACGCCGTATCATGCTTGGGAACTTTGTTCTCTCAAGTGGATACTACGAAGCTTACTATGTAAAAGCACAAAAAACTCGTCATATCATCAAAGACAATTATGCAAAAATATTTAATGATGTAGATTTAATACTCTCTCCAGTTGCTCCAACTGTAGCACCAAAATTTGGCGAACTTGCTACTCCTATGGATATGTACCTAAGTGATATTTACACTATCAGTGTAAACCTTGCAGGTCTTCCAGCTCTCTCTCTTCCTGTGATGAAAAATGCAGATGGTATGCCAGTGGGTCTACAACTCATAGCAGATGCCTATGATGAGCAGACACTTTTTGATGGTTCTCTCTCACTTGAACGCGAGTTAAATTACCAAGCGTAATGCTCTATACTCTCATACACACCATCCACATCTACTCTGTATTTATCTATGGAGGTTTTCTTTTTGTGGATATTCTTTTTCTCTCTAAAATGCAAGAAGGATTAAGTGAAGAAGAACATAAAAAAGCTCGTGAAGCCATTATGGTGCATGTCCGTAAAGTCATTCCTTATGCTCTTATGGTTGCAGTTGCAAGTGGACTCTATCTTTTCTCACAAGTTTTTGGTGAGATTAGTGATGATGGCTTCAGTTATTTTCAAATCATATTAAGTATCAAAGCCTCTTTAGGTTTATGGCTTGGTTTTCGTGGTATAAATCAAAAGTTTTTTGGGATCCAGCCTTGGGTATTTAAGGCTCATATCTTCCCATTTAGCTTAGTAGTCATCATTATTTTACTTTCTCAGATAATGTATTTATAATTTGTTTATTATAGGTAGATATTATCTTTTTTAATGTAGACTATTTCAATTAAAGGATTTTACAATGAAAAAACTACTTTCTATCTTTACACTCTTACTTCTCACGTTTAACCTTTAAGCAAACTCACTTTAAATAGAAGCATCTGACTTTAATAAACACAAAACAGCTTATAAACTTTTAGACACAAGAGCAAATGATGTTTATACAAAAGGACATATAGTAGGTGCACTAAACTTTCCAATAGCTCTTACATATGCAAATATGCAGGTCAATGGTAAACTAACAGACCCTTTTAGAATGCAAAAAATTGTGCAAAACTTAGGTTTAAACGCAGATGACAAATTAGTCATTTATGATGATGGCTCTTTCTTTGATGTAGCAAGACTCTTTTGGGCTTTAGAAGTGTATGGGTTTAAAGATGTAAAACTCTTAAACGCAGGATATAAGCAGTGGTCAAATAAAAACTTTGAGACATCAACACAAACACCCACTGTAACTAAAAGCGATTATGTGACTATTATTGATAACAACAGACTAGCTACAAAGTTCTCAACACAAATAGCAACAAAAAATCCAAATCAGGTTATCATTGATGCCCGTCCAGATAAAGCTTATGAGGGAGAAGTCTCTTCTGCTAAACGTTTTGGACATATTCCAGAGGCTATAAATATTCCTGCAAGTCACAATATAGATACAGATAATCAAGGTTCAGTACTAAAAGAGCTATCAGACCTTAAAGACCTTTACAAAGACCTAGATAAAAATAAAAAAATCATTCTTTATTGTGCCATAGGTAAAATCTCTGCGACAAACTACTTTGCACTACGTGAACTTGGATACAATGTATCTAACTATGATGCTTCATGGAAAGAATGGGGAAATGATTTTAGACTGCCTGTAATTAACTTGCAAGAGACTAAGTAAAGGAAACTTATATGTGGAATAGACTTGGTATTAAATGGCAACTCATTCTGATAATGACCTTAGTTGTTACCCTTGTCGAATTCACAACCCTATTTACTGTTTTAAATATTCAAAAAATACAAAGTAAGGAGACTGCACTCTCACAAGTAGAAGCCGTTACAAAGTCCTTAAATAACGACTTCTTAAAAGTTATACTCAATCCAACAACAGATGCCTTTGCAGACATCAGCTATAGACTCAGTGCTTTTAATGATGTAAATGGAATAATCTTAGTCAATGACCTCAATGAAACAGTCTATAAATATGGCACAGATAAAAATATTAAAAAAAAATAAGCAAGAGATACTTCAAACTTTATCACTCTTTACACCTGAGAGTCTTTATGTAAAAAAAGAACTTATAATTGACGGTTATCTTTATGGATATACACTTGTAGATATTGATTTAGGAAAACATAAACAAACACAAAAAGAGATAGTTTGGAGTATCATAACTATCTTTCCTTTTGCTCTTCTCTTGGGTTTGATTGTAAGTTTTTTCTTGGGTGCGAACTACACAAAACCTTTTACACAACCCTTAAATGCTATGAAAAAAAGTGATCCAACTCATGAAAATATTATTTTAGTTCAAACAGATGCAAAAAATGAGATAAAAGAACTTTTTAATGGTTACAACACTTTAATGCAACAAGTTGCAGACTCTTCAAAAGAATTACATTTCCAAGCAGAACATGACCAACTTACAAGTATAAAAAATCGTTTTTTCATAGAAGATCAGATAAAAACAGCACTTAAAGATGAATCAGACACAAGATATAATCTTCTTCATATCAATCTTGACCAGTTTAAGCTAATAAATGACTCAGCAGGACATCAAGCAGGAGACGAGTTACTTAAGATGATAGCTAGTGAGTATCCAAAAACACTTCCTCAAGGCTCTGTATTTGCCAGAGTAGATGGTGATGCATTTATGGTTCTTCTAAAAAACTCTACTAAAGAGAATGGTTTGGATGTTTTAGAAAAAAGTCTTCTCAAACTACATGACTTTCGCTTTAGTTCTGAGAATAAATCCTATAGTGTTTCGGCTAGCATCAGGTTTGTTCATTTTAAACCCTTTGAGTACACTTTTAAAGAGTTGATTCAAGCTCTAAACTCTGCACTACATAGTGCCAAAGAACAAGGCAGGAATAAAGCATATGTTTATAATCCAGACGATGCGATAACAGAAAGATTCACTAAAGAGCTTCAAACTGCATCCTTTATCAAAGAAGCTCTTCTAAACGCTCCTTCTCACAGCGTTACCAGCATATGCACGAGATAGATATCTGGGTTTTATGGACTTACTTAGAGACTGTAACACAAAATCCTAGTCATATAGAAAAACTTCACTCTGCTCACATAAATCTAGCAGGCTCTTCACTCACAAATCCAGACTTTCAAGCCAAAGTAAAAGAGGCTGTAACACACTTTAGTTTTCCATGGCATAAGCTTGAACTAGAAGTTACTGAAACTTCTGCTGTTGGTAATTTTGCAAAAGCAAATGAGTTTATACTCTGGCTTAAAAATGTCGGTATAGGTCTTGCACTTGATGACTTTGGAACAGGTATGGCTTCTTTTGAGTACCTCAAATCGATGCCTTTTGATGTAGTAAAGATAGATGGAAGTTTTGTAAAAGATATGCATACAGACCCAACAGATAAAGCGGTTATAAAATACATTCATGAGATAGCAGAACTAAACAACCAAGAAACTGTTGCTGAGTATGTTGAAACGCAAGAGGATCTTGATGCTCTTCGTGAGATAGGTATCACTTATGGACAAGGTTATTTCCTAGGAAACCAAAACCTCTAAAAGATTGGTTATAGTCATTTAAGAATAACTTTTACCTCTTTTTTAGCACAATATAGATATAATCCAAAAACATTAAAGGATGACCATGAGAATTCGTAAACGCGCCCTAACATTTGAAGATGTACTTTTAGTACCTCAATATTCTGAAGTTCTTCCAAAAGAAGTATCACTAGAAACAAAACTTACAAGAAATATAAAACTAAAAATCCCTATGGTTTCAGCTGCTATGGATACAGTAACGGAGTACCGTGCTGCTATTGCTATGGCTAGACTTGGTGGTATTGGTATCATCCATAAAAATATGGATATTGAGACTCAAGCCAAACAAGTAACTAAGGTGAAAAAATCTGAAAGCGGAATTATCATAGACCCAATTTTTGTTCATCCTGATGCTACTTTAGCTGATGCAGAAAAACTTATGAAAGAGTTTAAAATTTCTGGTGTTCCTGTTGTAGATGGACACAACAAACTTTTAGGTATTTTAACAAACCGTGATATGCGTTTTGAAAAAGACATGCGCAAACTTGCATCTGAAACTATGACAAAGATGCCACTTATCACAGCATCTAAAGGGATATCTCTTGATGATGCTGGAGATATTATGCATAAGAACAAGATAGAAAAATTGCCTATCATTGATGATGAAGGATTTTTAAAAGGTCTTGTTACCATCAAAGATATCAAAAAACGAATAGAGTATCCTAACTCAAACAAAGACTCTTTTGGGCGGCTTGTTGTTGGTGCAGCTATTGGTGTTGGTCAATATGACCGTGCTAAAGCACTAGTTGATTCAGGTGTTGATGTTTTAGTTCTTGACTCTGCACATGGTCATTCAAAAGGTATCCTTGATACTGTTCGCAAGATTAAAGAGACTATGGAAGTGGATGTTATCGCTGGAAACATTGCGACTAAAGAGGCAGTTCTTGCACTTATAGAAGCTGGGGCTGACGCTGTTAAAGTTGGAATAGGACCAGGTTCTATCTGTACTACTCGTATTGTTGCAGGTGTTGGTGTACCTCAGATTTCTGCTATTGATGAGTGTGCTGAAGCTGCTCGTCCTCATGGTGTTCCCGTAATCGCTGATGGTGGGATTAAGTACTCTGGAGATATTTCTAAGGCTTTAGCTGTTGGAGCGAGCTGTATTATGGCTGGTTCACTACTAGCTGGAACTGAGGAGTCTCCTGGTGATACTATTATGTTCCAAGGACGTCAGTATAAATCATACCGTGGTATGGGAAGTATTGGAGCTATGCAAAAAGGTTCAAACGATAGATATTTTCAAGAAGGAACTGCTGCTGATAAATTAGTTCCAGAAGGAATAGAGGGTCGTGTTCCATTTCGTGGTTCTATCGCTGGTATAGTTCACCAAATGATGGGTGGACTTCGTGCATCTATGGGGTACTGTGGAAGTGAAACTATAGATATGTTCTGGGAAAAAGCAGAGTTTGTAGAGATTACATCTGCCGGACTTAAAGAGTCTCATGTTCATGATGTTATCATCACACAAGAAGCTCCAAACTATCACGTTTAAC
>DQSP01000242.1 GCA_015663215.1 Sulfurimonas sp. | reverse complement strand
ACAATGTTTTTTATCTTGTACTCTGCTAGTGTTTCTTTAACTGCTTCTATAACCTCAGACGAATGTAACATGCCTATTTTTATAGCCGAGAAACTTATGTCATCAAAGACTGCTTTCATTTGAGCGATTATGTGTGGCACTGGCATAGCATGTATGTCAGTAACTCCTTGAGTATTTTGTGCAGTAGATGCTGTTATGACAGAAGCCGCGTAGCCACCATTTGCAGAGATACTTTTTATATCTGCTTGGATTCCAGCACCACCACCAGAATCAGACCCAGCTATAGTTAAAACACAAGTATATGAACTACTCATATTTTCCATGCCTCTCTTACATAAGCTGAGTCCCAAAACATCCACTCTAACTTTGATGTTTTAATGAAGACTTCTTCCATCTTTTTTAAGTTCTCAGGTGAAGCCGTAAGGGCATATTTGTTTACTATCCCTATCGCCTGTTCTACTGCAAGAGCGAACTCATCACTCGCATAAGTATCTATCCAAGCTTGGTAAGGATTTGACTCCTTGTTACTCTGTGTTTTTAATATATAGTCCCCTACTTCTTTGTAGATTGTAAAACATGGAAGAACTGCTGCAACACCAACTTCTACAGATTCGTTATTTACTATTCGTGCTAAGTATGAGTTATATAACTCACAAGTTGGCGATGGCTCTGCGTTTATATACTTCTTTTTTAAAAACTCTTTATGTAAGGCATCTTCAACTTGTATGATTCCTGTAGCTGCCTCATAAAAGAACTGTGTATCTTTAGGCTCATGACACTTACTTCCAACTGCAACAAGTGCTTTTTTATACTCACTCAGATAAAGTGAGTCTTGGTTTACATAAAAACCAAAGGTATCCTCACTCAAAGTTGCACTCATAAGCTCAGTCACAAAGTCATGGCTAATGATGTTTTGATATATCTCTTGTGTTTTCTTTCGTGTTTCTTCGTACCAGTTTTTCATGATTTGTCCATTAAATTATTATTTGTTTATCATAGCAGATTTATTTTAAATATCAACATCAAAAACATTGGTTATAATTAGAGAAAAGAATAATGAAAAAATACACCCTAAAAAATGTAATGGATGAGCAAGCAGCACACGATAATGAAGCCCTGATGACTCAGAAGAAGCTGCAAACTATCTTAAGAAATCAAATCGAGACTGAGATTCTAGAAGAAGAAGCAGGTTATGTTCTCTTTAAGTACTCAAACACAAAAATGGCACTCTATCCTGATGAAGAGTTTAATAGGATGAGAATAATCGCACCTATAACACAGTACTCTTCTTTAGCACCAAAAATAAAAGACTCTCTCATGGATGCGAACTTTCACTCTGCTCTTGATTGTAGATATGGTGTGACTGAAGATACTTTATATGCTCTGTTTTTACATCCTCTTTCTTCATTAACACATACCGACTTTATTAGTGCCTTAAAACAGGTGCATAACTTAGCCAAGAGTTTTGGAAAAACATATAGCAGTGCACAGATAGCATTTACAAAACAGAAGTAGTCATGAGACAAAGATATAGTTACTTCGCAAAATATTTAAACATAAGGCCAGATATAATGGGAACAATAAACATAGTATGTCCAGAGTGTAGCACAATAAACGCAGTAGAAGAGAATACTCAAAGTAATGTAGTTGAGTGTGTACAATGCAAAGCAGATATAAACGACCCCTTTGTACTAGAGGTAAATGACAACCACTGTATAAAACATATAAATGAAAATGAAATTGCAACACTTGTAGACTTTTACTCAACTACATGTGGCCCTTGTATGGCTATGTATGATGACTATGAAGATGCAGCACTTGCATTTGGTATAAAGGTGCGTTTTTTAAAGATAAATGTAGACAAACACCAACTTGTTGCAAAAGAGTATGGAGTAACAGGTCTTCCTACCATCATCGCGTTTAAAGCAGGAAAAGAGATAAACCGTGAAAGTGGACAACTCTCACTAGTAGATCTTACCATGTGGGCAGATCGTCTTTGCTTGTAATCTCAGTATCTTTTATATAAAAATAAGCTATAATTCCGAAATTATTTTCCTATAAAAGGCACATACCATTGTTTGATTTAAAAAAATACACAGCGGCAAATATTAAAAATGACATCTTGTCAGGTTTAGTTGTTGCAGTTGCACTTGTTCCTGAAGCTATCGCGTTTAGTTTTATCGCTGAAGTTAGTCCAATTGTAGGGCTTTATACTGCGTTTATACTTGGCTTTATCACGGCCATCATTGGTGGTAAACCTGGTATGATTTCTGGAGCGACTGGTAGTGTTGCTGTTGTTCTCATCGGGCTTACACTTGAAGTAAACGGTATGCTGAAAGCTACTGGTCTCTCAGGAGAAGAACTTTACATAAACCTCCTTAACTATGTCCTACTTGCTACCATAGTTACAGGTCTTATTCAAGTGGCGTTTGGTCTACTGAAGTTGGGAAAATTTATCCGTCTTGTTCCCCAACCTGCACTATATGGTTTTGTTAACGGTCTAGCCATCGTCATCGCAATGGCACAGTTTAAGTTCTTTGAGGGTCAAGGTAGTATGATGTATATCTTAGTTGCTGTCACTATGCTTATCATGTACACTCTTCCAAAAGTTACAAAGGCTGTTCCATCTGGACTTATTGCCATTGTTGGGCTCACACTTGCTGTATACTTTTTTAAGCTAGATACTATCCTAGTAGGTGATTTAGCTGACTTAACAGAGTTCTCAGGACAACTCCCTCACCTAATCATCCCCGACACTCTCTTTAGTCTTGATGCTTTTATACTTGTGCTTCCTTATGCAGTCATCATGGCTCTTGTTGGACTTATAGAGTCTCTGCTTACTCTCTCTGTTTTAGATGAGATGAGTGGCACTCGTGGTAGTGCGAACAAAGAGTGTATTGCCCTAGGAACAGGTAATGTTGCTTGTGGATTTTTCGGTGGTATGGCTGGTTGT
>DQSP01000218.1 GCA_015663215.1 Sulfurimonas sp. | reverse complement strand
CTATTTTAGAGTTTTTCCCAACTTTAAAAAAGTGGGCACCACTTACAGAGATGGATGAGCAAAAACTTTTAGAAGAGATGATTAACCCTGACTTCGTAAACCTTTCAGTCCTTCACCTTATCCCTTATGAGACTTTTTACACTCGTGAAGATCAGATGATAGAAACAGGAGGAGCTAATCCTGTAACGGACATCTACTCAGCTTATGACTTTATGGTGGATTATGAAGTGGCTCGTACACTCTCATCTGATCATATTGGTGTAGAATTAGAGTTTATGCATCACCTTGCAAATGCAGAACTTCAAGCGCTTAAAGATGAAAATATTGATGCTGTAAAAGAGTTACGCGAAACGCAGCATGAGTTTTTAAATAAACACCTTCTGCAGTGGGCTCCAATGTATCTTATAAATATGAAATATGAAGCTCGTACACCACTCTACTTTGATGGTGCTGAGATGGCTTTAGAGTTTATGCTGAGTGATAACGAGTACTTAACAAAAGAGATTAGTGCATAAATGTTAAAGTTAAACGCAGGACTCTGTGTACGCTCTTTGAGTGTAGAGAGTGAATGTAACAAGTGTGAGCTTGTCTGTCCTACTACTGCAATTACTATAGGGGAGAGCAACCTTCCTGCTATTAATTTTTCAGAGTGTATTACTTGTGGTGCTTGTACTGCAGTATGTCCGAGTGAAGCACTTACTTTAGATGAGTTTGATGCTACAAACTTCTTTTTTGATTTTGTCGAAGATGAAGAAAACCTTCTCTCTTGTCGCAAAAATGTACCTTGTATATCGGCTTTGAGTGTTGAGCATATCATATCTTTAGCAGTTCTAAAAAAAGAGATAGTTTTTGATATGGCTTATTGCGATGGATGTGATATAGCTCATACTTGTCATACTCAGATAATGAAAAACTATGAAGAAGCCACCTATCTTTTAGAAGCGATGGAAAATGAAGCAGTCATAAAACTTGAAAATGTCTGTTATGTGGATGAGTCACAAGACTCAAGTCGCCGTGACTTCTTAAACGCAGCAAATCTTAAAACTGTAGCTAAGGTTAAAAAGAGTTTTGAAGATGAAGTACAAAAAGCGAGTGATGAACTTACTGAGCATACTTTAGAAAAAACAGATATAGCACTTCTTCGAAGAAAAACGATTCCAAATCGCCGTAAGATATTTTTTACAGCTATTAAAAGAGTAGAGACTCCATCACAGTTTCACATAGTAGATGCCACTGAAGTAAGTTTTACTTCTCAAAAGTTGATGGACGAAGAGGCATGTACAGCATGTCAAATGTGTTACCGCGTTTGTCCAACGGGTGCACTGGTTTCAGATGTAAAAAATTCTAAGATAGACTTTGACCCATTTTTGTGTATAAAGTGTCATATTTGTCATGATGTTTGTGAGCCAAACGCCATCACACTTGCTGACTCTTATAGTGTAAAAGAGTTCTTTGAGCCAACAGTTCAAAATCTTATGAGCTTTAATGTTCGTCGTTGTGATGAGTGTGATATGGTTTTTAGTACAAATAGTGCTGATAAAATGTGTTATAGATGTAAATGTGAAGATGAAGAAGCTAGAGAGCTTTGGGGTATTACAGATGATATGTAGAGAAGGAAAAATAGTATGATGAATGATGACAACCAGATTTCTCGCCAAACAAAACTCTTTGGGTTTATAGGTGTAGAGGCTGGAGTAAGTAGGTTCTCAGCGATAATGAACAAAAAGTTCAAAGCCAATGATGACGACACAATGATAATACCGATGAATATTCGTGAAGATGACCTCTACTTTACTGTGAGCAATATGAAAAAATCACAGGTAAATGGTGCAGTCATCTCAAGTGAGTTTGTGACTAATGTGGTAGATATTTTAGACAATAGCTCTGAGATGGTCAAACGTAGTGGTATGTGTGACATACTTTATCGTGAGGGCGAAACTCTTCGTGGAGATATCTTTAGTGTCCGCGTTTTAAGTGAACATCTTAAAGATATGATGATAAATAAAATTGCCATTATCGGAACAAATCATTATGCCAAAGCATTTTCACTTTTAGCATGTGGGTTTAACATTAGCTACTTTAACGATTCACTTGAAGAGCTGATGGCATTTACTCAAGAGATGGAGTTACAAGATACGGATATTAACCGAATCGCTGATGATATTTCCGTAGATTTTTCTGACTTTGATTTAGTGCTTGATTTTTCTGATCTATCATCTTTGGATATGATAGAAAAATTGCCTAAATTATCAATGGATATGAAAAACGACAAACAGTTCTCAGTTCTAAAAAATAGAGCCTTAGAGTTAAATGCAGAGTATGTAAGTTATGATGGTATCATCGACAAACTTACTGACAAAGCATATATTGAAATTAAAAAATAGAGGAGAAAAAGTATGAATGAAGATTTAAGTGATTTAAGAGCAGAATTTGATAAGTTTGTAAAACAAGAGTGTGCTATCGGTGAAGATGGACAGATAGAGCAAAACAGAGATGGTGGTGATCAGGTTGATGATGAGCCAGTTCCTCAGTTTGTTGATGCACTTACTGAGCGGTTACTTGCTCCTGCTGTTAGTGGTGTGTATCTCTCTCGTATAGATATTAAACGTGTGGCTACGGCAATTGATGAGTCTATTCCTATTAAAGAGCGCACGAAGATGGTGAGAGCACTTTTTCGTCATACAACAAAAAAAGAGTATCTAAGTGATGCATTTACTGAAATAACGAAACATATTAATGGTCGCATCTTAATCTACACAGAACTCGGTGATGCTTTTCCATCTTCAAAGTCTATTTTTGATGCAAACATTACTAAAGCAAAGAAAATGGCTAAGATGTTTGAGACTATTGTAAGTGATTTTGAAGAGATTGAACCTACTTCTGACCCTTTAATGGTATAATAATTCTAGATGTTAGATAATACTAAACGAGTAAATATAAAACATGGAGATTCTGTTGCAATTGTTTTAAAACAAGACCAAGACACAGGTCATTTAACTGATGGTATCGTTCGTGATCTTTTAACAAAGTCTCCTTCTCATCCCCATGGGATAAAAGTAAGATTAATGAGTGGTGAAGTAGGGCGGGTTAAAGAGATTTATTAACATTTTTATATTTAAACCCAAATTATGCAATAGAAAATTAAAAATATCACCTATCATTGCACTCAAGGCACATTCATTAAAAATGTACACCACCAATAAGGTGGTTTAAAATTTTTACTAAACATCCCTTAAGCACAAGCATAGATAATCTTTAGAAATCTCTATTGCATAATTTGGGTTAAAACAGT
>DQSP01000132.1 GCA_015663215.1 Sulfurimonas sp. | reverse complement strand
TTGTAAATGCTTTAGCAGGTGCTAACAAATCTTTTTCAATCAGCTTACTTGCATTTGGCTTTTGGATAACACCGCTATAATCAGCGGCGAAAACAGAAGCACTTACTAGTAGTGACATAATCAAAGTTTTTTTCATTCTCGTTTCTCCTATGTAATTTCAGGAGCAAGTATAACTACGCTTTGTAAAATTTATGTAAAATTAGATTTATTTATATTTAATTTGTAGACTTTTGGGGAAATATGTATAGAAACTGTGTTCCTTCTTGATACTCTGAAGTGATTTCTAGCTCTATATTGTTTTGTTTTATAATTGACTTCACTATGTTAAGACCTATACCAAAACCACCTTTAGAGGTGTCTTCACGATAGTATCGACTAAATATTTTATCTTTTTGTTTAATTCCGACACCATAATCTTCAAATCCAAGATGACATCTTCCATCTTTCATATATAGTATTATATCTATAGTAGAGTTCTCATATGAGTACTTAATTGCATTAGATATAGTATTGTCAATTACACGTTGTAACTGTTTTTCGTTCATATAGATTGTGTCACACTCCTCAAGACTAGTATTTATACTGATCTCTTTCATTTTTGCAACTTCACTAAAGTACTCTATTCTCTCTGATAAGAACTCTTTTATATTTATATCTTCTTTTGTATACTCAAGTCTTTCATGCTTTATAAGATAGTCCATATCATTATAGATATTTGAGAGTACCTTTGCAGCAGCTTTCATTCTCTGCATATACTTATTAGGCTCATTTTTTCTATTGTAGAGGTCGATGTTAACATTTATGATAGATAATGGAGTATTTATCTCATGCATAGAATCTTTGATGAAGTTATCGAGCTGTTTATTCATTCTTTGAAAAGGTCTTGCAAAGTTTCTTAAAAAGAATACACTTAGTGTAAAGATAACTATAACTATTGCAAAAAGTATAAGCAATACTTTTTCATATATAGCTGCAAAAGAGAGAGTGTTTTTCATGATTAAATATTTAGCACCAAAATATCTTCTATGTGGGAGTTTTACTATAAGGTAAGCATTATTGTTATCAACATGATATCCATCTTTAAAATACTTTATATTGTACTCAATCAATGAAAAAATCGGTTTAAAACTCTCATCGTAAAGTCCTGATTTAAAAGTCTTATAACGAGGGTATTCAAAAAAATCATCTTCTTGATTAAAATCTTGCATCGCTTTGACTATAAGAAGTGATTTTTCTTTGAGTAGTAGTTCATTTTGAATAGAGTGAATATGCTTCATATATGTATAGTAGTAAAACAATGGCGCAAGTAAGATACTCGCTATGAGTACAGTATATATAAGTGCATATTTTGTTGAGTAGGTACTATCTTTCAATTATGTACCCTAAACCACGTCTATTTTGGATAAGGGCACTGGGGAGTTTTTTCTTCAGGTTGTTAAGCTGAACACGAATTGTCGCTGGTTCAACATAGTCACCCCATACTTCATCTTGAAACATCTCAGTAGAGACAATGGCATTTTTATTTTTGATGAGAACTTCGAGTATGTCTTTTTCAGTTTTACGTAAAACTATCTCTTTATCTCCATCCATCAACTGAGAGCGTTTTAAATCATATCTCAACTCACCTCCAAGTTCAATGACACTTCCATCATTTTTTAAATAAGTAGCAAGTGCTTGATCTATGCGAAGTTCCAGTTCCATAAGATCAAATGGTTTTCTCATATAATCACAACAGCCGCGTTTATAACCCTCTTTAAGATCATTTACATCAGTCATAGAAGTTAAAAATATAGCAGGAATCCTTATATCATCACGGCGTAATCTTTGAAGTAGTTCAAAACCCGTTAATGTAGGTACATTTACATCTAAAAGTAACAAATCATAACTTGTATCATAAACAGCATCATAAGCGTCTTGTCCATCCATAAAACCATCTACTTTGTAGCCTATGTCAACCAAAAACTCTTCTATACTAATACGTAGAGAGTATTCATCCTCTAAAAGCAAAATCTTCATCTAATTCTCCCATCAACTTTTGTAATTATTTTTCGATTTAACATTATCTGTATAAGTTCATCTTTTGAATATTTATCAAATTTACTATATGCTTCATCAAGAAATATTTCTCTATCTTCTTTATCAATCACATCTTGAAAATATAAAAAAGAATCTGCACCATATTCATCATAAATAGTACTTCCATATTTGTCTTTTTTCACTACATCATACAATGAACTTCTTGTTACATTAATTAAAAAACTTATGTCATCGTTTGGATTTCTAAAGTACTCAAGGTAACGCTCAGGTAGTACAAAAATAAAACCACCAATGACTTCAGAACGGCTATCATACATATTTTCATAAAATATATATTTATTATCTTTATAGACCATTCCCTTGTGCTTTAAAATCTTCAAGTCAATATCTTTGAGTGTTTGTATATGAGAGTAGTTGTAATTTCTGTTAGCTATTACACTATCACAGACAGAAAGGTTTTGTGTCATCAATACTGCTGAATCCATATGTTTAAAATCGAGTAAAACATATAAGTCAACACCAAGTGTACTAAAAAATTCTGTAATTGACTTAAAAAAAGAAATAACCTCGACATAACCTAACAGTTCACCATTTTTATAGATAGGAACTGTTGCTTTTATACCTAAACGCCGTCCTATTTCTATGGAACTTCGTGGTGTAGAATGTGTTTTAAAATAATCTAAGTCTGTTCTATAATCGCCTATAGGCATACCTGCATAGATATCATCCCAACTTCTAGTGAAGATATTTAAATCTTTTGTAATAACTTGTGCACGAATGTGAATGTTAGTATTTAGCTCAATTGTATTTAAAATATCTGACAATATCTCATAGCCTAAATCTTCATCATCATTTTCCAAAGCATCTATAAGCGCTCTATTTTTTGAGAGAGATATTGCAGTTCTTAGGTCATCCATTTTATGAGTTTGTAGCTTATTTTCTAATGTAATCGAGAGCTGGTCTATGATGGTGTCTATTTTTTGTTCTTTAACCATTCTTTTCACATAAAATGTAGATACAAATATTATACAAACAATTACTATAAAGCTAAAAATGATTTTCTTTAACAAAAACTACTCTTTTACTACTTCTAAAGATTTTATGAATTTTTTTATTTGTTCACCGCCATTTATATGTTTTAAAATCTTCTCATCTGCATCTAAAAAATAAAAGGTTGGTGTAGCAAAACACTCAAGATTTTGGGGCACAAAGTCTTGTTGAACATCTAACTCAACAGCGATAAAACCCTCTTTTAAAAGTTTGTTCACTTGTTTATCTTCAAAGACAACACTTTTCATATACTCACAACCGGGGCAACCTTCACGTGAAAGCATAACCATCACAATCTTGTTAGATGCTTTTGCATCATCATAGGCATCAAACATATCATCCCACTCTACTTCTGCAAAAACAGATGAAGCAAGAAGAAGTAATACAATTACTATTTTTTTCATATCTATCCTTGCTTTATAGACTATTTAAGTGTGCTAAAAATTCATCGGGTTCTATAAATCCTACTATAGTTTTTGACTTTTGCACCTGAGTACTTTCATCAAAAAAGATAAGAACAGGTGGTCCAAAAACACCATACTTCTGACTTAACTCTTTCTCTTGGTCTGTGTTTGCTGTGACATCAGCACGAACTAAAACGAACTCACTCATTTTTTTCATCACATCTGCATCTTTAAATGTTATCTCTTCTAGCTCTTTACAAGAAGTACACCACTCTGCTGAAAAATCAAGTAAAATCTTTTTACCTTCGTTGTCAGCTAAAACAGCATCCAACTCTTGTATAGAGTGTACCACAGTAAAACTTAGCTCTTTTGTATTGCCCACAGCACCTGTTTGAATAATAGCTGGTTGGTTTAAAAATCCAAGAGGTTTTAGCATGCTTGAAGAGCCTGCTAAAAAACCTATAAATAGAGAAACCGAATATATAAAAATAATCATAGCTACACTATGTTTGAAAAAATGATGGTCTTTTTCAAATACACCAAGATATAAAGAGAAACCAATACCTAAAATACTATACATAATCATAATAATAGAAGGGTCAAGTATCTTCTCCAGCATCCATATAGCAACGCCTAACATCATCACACCAAAGATAGCACTTACCATAGTCATCCATGCCCCTGGTTTAGGCATAAACTTCCCAGCACTTACACCAACAGCTATAAGAGGAAGTCCCATACCTATACTCATAGAAAAAAGAGCCATTCCACCAAGAACAGCGTCACCTGTTTGTCCTATGTATACTAAAGCACCGGCAAGAGGAGCAGCTACACAAGGTCCAACAATAAGTGCTGATAAAAAGCCCATAATCGCAACACCGATATAACCACCACGATCACTTCCTGAACTCACTTTAGCAACTAATGCATCGGGTAGCTTTAACTCATAAAAACCAAACATACTAAATGCTAATGCAACAAATACTAAAGAAAAAGAGTATATAACCCATGGCATCTGTAGTGCTGCTTGGAGGTTAGCACCAAAAAGTCCTGCAAGAACACCTGCTATAGTATATGCCACTGCCATCGCTAAAACATACACAACTGAAAGAGCAAAAGCTTTTCTAGTAGTAAGTCCTTCACCTTGAGAGACAATCACACCCGAGATGATAGGAATCATAGGAAATACACAAGGTGTCATCGAAAGAAGTAAACCAAAGCCTAAAAATGTCAAAAGAATCATACTAATATGTCCTGACTTTATAGTATCTGCTATCATATCACTCTCTGAGAGTTCTATCTTCTCTACCACCGTTGGGTTTACAGATGAAAGTTTTGAGACATCAAGAGAGAGTGAGAACTCTTTTACATAAGGGTTATAGCATAGCCCCATCTCAGAACATCCTTGATACGATAAAAGTAAAGTAAAGTTTTGTACTCCAGTTAGTCCTTGGGGGTTTTCAAGTGTAACAACTATGTTTGGAGAGATTAAATAAACTTGTTCGCCTTCATGGTCTACTGATGTTGGCTTTTGTATTTCTTTTATTTTTAGAGTAGTACCTTGAAGTTCTACATTCATCTTATCTGCATAGATGTATATATCTTTACCGAGGGTTACACCCGCTTCTATCTGTGCCTTTTGAGTTACTTTTGCATAGGGTTTAAATGCCTCATCTGGCATCAAAAATTCACCTGCATTTAAAGTTCCTAAAGTTATTAGGGCTAGTAGAAATATTTTAATTATAGATTTCATTGTTTACCTTCTCATTTTATTTGGTAATAATACTATAAAAATGTGTATAATTTGTGTAAATTCTAAAGCAATTTAACTTTTAATATCTTTATACTCTTTTTAATACACTTTTGTCTAAAATAATAGTTAAACTATGTAAAAAAAGAGTAAACATGATTGATTTAGAGACAGAAATATGTGCTTGTAACTCACTAACCATAAAAGATATTGCAAAATGTATCAAAGAAAATAATTTAAACACCCTTGATGAACTTTTAGAAAATGATGAATGTCCCATGGGTGATAAATGTGAATCTTGTCGTGATGAGGGTATAAATAATGATGGTTTAAACATCCCATTTGTACTCGCTCGTGTGAAACGCGGCGAATTTTAATTAAATAATAAAAGAGAATATATGTCAAACAGATTAGAAAAAGAAGATAGCCCCTACCTCCAACAACACAAAAACAATCCCGTGAACTGGTGGCCTTGGTGTGATGAAGCCTTTACTTTAGCCGAAAAAGAAAATAAAGCAATATTTTTAAGCATAGGATATAGCTCATGTCACTGGTGTCATGTGATGGAGGAGAAAGTTTTTGAAGATGCAGAGTGTGCCCAAATTCTTAACCGCGATTTTATCTGCATAAAAGTAGACCGTGAAGAACGCCCTGACATAGATAAACACTACCAAGAGGTGCATCAGCTACTCAACAACCG
>DQSP01000274.1 GCA_015663215.1 Sulfurimonas sp. | reverse complement strand
GCAGGTCGACCAACAAGGTTTGCTTCAAGTAATGCAGGAAACTTTGGGGGTGTAGATGTTTATGAATACTACAAACTCTCATGGACAGCAAATGCCCTTGTTCTCTCTGCACCTGATGCAAACAATATGAGTACACTCACCTTTCACTACGACTATCAGCCTTGGGCTGGAGAGCGTTTTAATGATGCAAATACAAAAAAAGCTCTGCTTATGGAAGATGTAAGCACCTTTCAAGCAATGGCAATCGGTTCTATCATTAAAATACAAGTTTGTGCAAAAACAACCCTAATAGAGGAGTATTCATTATGCAAAGAAAAAACTATCTACTAACTCTAAGAAAGTCACAAAAACACAGCAGTAGAAATGCTATGGCTATGATAATGGCTATAGCAGTCATAGTTATAATAGCAACAATAATGGCTCTTTCACTAGCAATGACTACCCAAACTACAAAAAGGACAAATGACCTTTATCTTTATGAACAAGCTGTCTTAATGTCAAAAAGTGCTACAGAGTATGCTCTGCTCCAGATTGCAGAAGCTGATCCTTGTACTAATCTAAATATGGCTTTTACTCAAAATGGAATTTATGATGTAGTTATCTCAATACAATATATCTATTATGATGACCCTGCGACAGGGGGAGTTGACGAAGCACAAGCTACGTGTGATCTCATTCCTGTAGCTAATAGAGGTATTCTCTATACAAGTGTTAGTACCCCAGAACAAAATGGCTCAATTATAATGGATGTAACAGTCACTGTACCTGATGATATTAATATATCGAGTGAACCTATTCGTTATTTTAGAAGAACTATTCAAAAATTATAAAATATTATTTTTTGTAAACAATTTAATGCTATAATTTACCTATGTCACATACAAAGGATTAAATTATGAATATTTCTCTAACTGGAAGACACTTAGAACTGACAGATGCTATAAAAGCACATATGACTACATCTATTGAAACACTTAGTAAATTTAACTTAGAAATCATCTCTGTAAATGTTATAGCTTCAGCACAAACAAAAAAAGGTAAAGAGCACTCTGTTGTTGAGTTTGTTATAAATCTTGCACACAAAAACTCTATAGTTATCAAACAAAATGACAGCGACTTATATGCCGCTATAGACCTTGCAACATCTCGTGCACAAAAAGCACTTCGCCGTATGCATGACAAAGAGGTAGGACATAGAAAAACAGGTCTTAACGAGATAAAAGCAGAAAATGTAACACTCAAAGAGGTAGCAGAGGCTAGTGAAGATGAGATAGTACCTGTAGAACTGGAACTCTACAAACCTAGAGAAGTTGAAGATGTTTTAACTGACTTAAAAGAGTCTGGAAAATTATTTGAAATTTTCATTGACCATGATGGAAAAACTCGTGTTCTTTACAAAAGAAACGATGAGAAGTTTGGGCTTTACTAGAAACTAATATCCAAAAAGTAGCTTTAGCTACACTTTGGATAGACTCTTCTTCACTTTTTTCGCTATTTCAATATCTTCTGCAAAATCAAACCATCGAAACTGATTACCACTCTGGTTTTTTCCTTTAAGCAGATCCCCACTTTTTCTATACTTTAGATCCAAATTTGCTATATCAAAACCACTAATAGTTTTTACAAACGAGTCTAAACGCGAAGATTTATCTCTGTTTGTATAGAGGTAACAGTAACCTTTTAGTCCAGTTCTACTTACACGACCTCTTAACTGATGAAGTGTTGAGAGCCCTAACCTCTCTGCTCCTACGATGACAACAGTAGTGAGTCTCGGGAGTGATATACCAACCTCAACAACAGTTGTACTTATAAGAACATCCCCCTTATCTCTGAAGTCTATTAAAACTTGCTCTTTTTGTTTATCTTTTCCATGTGTGACATAGACATTTGTAAAGTTTTTCTCCCAGTACCCTCGTGCTTCTTCTATACTTTGATAATCTAAAACTTCACTCTCTTGAACTAAAGGGTAAACAATAAGAACTTGATTTTTTTTTGCTATCTCTGCATTTATATGCACAACTAACTCTTTAAAATCATTTTTATGTATAACACGAGAGTCTATATCTTTAGTAAAAGGAGTAGAAGTTATAAGGCTCACGTCTACACTTGCAGACTCAATCATCGCTAATGTTCTTGGAATAGGAGTGGCTGAGAACTGTAAATAGTGCGGTTTTTTTACACCCTCACTCACAAGCTTATCTAATAAACTTCTCTGCTGAGTTCCAAAACGGTGCTGTTCATCCACCATTACTAAGCCTGCACTTGGAAGCTCACGATAGAGTAGAGCATGTGTACCGATTATAAAATCATACTCATCCAAGTTAACTTTTTTACTCTTGTTTGTCACTAAAACTACTCTCATCTTTGGTAAAAACTTTTCTGCCTCTTCAAAGAGTTGGTTTGCAAGTATAGTTGTAGGCGCCATCAAGATAGAACGATTCTCTTGCATCATATAAGCTGATGCCAATATAACCATAGTTTTACCACTTCCAACATCCCCTACTATCATACGTTTGGATGCATACTTCTTTGCAAAATCTTTTTGTATATCTTGTATAGCTCTATCTTGCTCCTGAGTTAGCATAAACGGTAGTCTTTTACTCCACTCTCCATATGTCGCATTTACTTTTACCAAGGCCTCAAAGTACCTGCGTTTAGTGCCAAGTATTTTCATGTAAGAGTAAACTTCAAGATACTTTAAAGCTTCTAGTATACTTGAGGGTATTTCACTCATATCGAGTATTTCAGGTGTAGCAAAGTGAAGTTTTAAAACTTCTTGTGCTATTACTTTAGGGATCCCCTCCTCTTCAAGCTTCTCTACTGTTAATTCTTTTTGCACAAAACGCCACATAACATCTGTTCTAAGTTCACACTTATACTTTGGTGTAATAGTGCCTATAGTTGTGATCTTTTTTGGCATACTCAT
>DQSP01000231.1 GCA_015663215.1 Sulfurimonas sp. | reverse complement strand
GTAATGGCCGTGGTGGTTCATTTCAAAATGACAACCCTAATTTAGGATTTGTTGCAAGAGTTGACTACACTGGTATTACAGGTCTTGTTACAGGAGTTTCAACATATTATGCTCCTTCTGCAAACTCGAAAGACTCTCAAACATCTATGTATGAGGTGCATGCTGATTATAAAAACAGTGGGGCAAGAGTTTATGGTGTATATACACAAACAAACAGAACAAATGCTGCTGACTTTAATACAACTAAAGGTGTTGAAAATGCACAGGGTGGTTATATAAATGCAAGCTTTGATGTACTAACATTAACATCTTCTGAGTATGCACTGCCTCTTTTTGTTCAGTATGAGAGTGTTAATCCTCAAGCAAAATTTGTAGATGGAACTTCTTTTGATGCCGTAAACACAGTTACAGTGGGAGCAAACTTCTTTCCTCATGAACAAGTTGTTCTCAAAATTGATTATGCTATGGCTGATAACGACTACAAGAATACTGGAACAGACTCAAGTACAATTAGTGCTTCTTTAGGTTTCGTTTTCTAAATACAATATATATTCTTCAAATAGAAGAAGTTTTGCACATATTTTTAGTGCAAAACTTCATTATTTTGATACAATTTCACAACTAAAACTAAAGACTTACATTATGACAAAACTCATTTTACTTTTTCTATTTTTATCACTAAGTTCACTCTATGCCAAGGTATTAATTTCCCCTATAGATGCTATGAAAGAAGCTTATGATTTAAATGCAACAATTACTAAAAAAAACATAATGCTTTCAAATACAAAATTTAAAAACATCCAAAAAAATGCCAAAACAAAACTTGACACTAAAATATACAGAATATTTACAGCAAAAAAAGATGCTGAGGTTCTAGGATATGGTATCTTAGTCAGTCGAAAAGTACGTTCTAAAAATGCAGTAGTACTTTACCTTATCAAAAATGCAGAGCTTCAAAGTATAGAAATAATTGCCTTTAATGAAGCGATGGAATATATAACATCAAGTAAATGGAACGAACAGTTTGAGAATATAAACACAGCTAAAATGATAAGACTAAACCGTGATATACCAAGTGTTACTGGTGCTACTATGAGTGCTAGAAGTGTAATAGAAGGCTCTCGTATAGCATTTGCTATTTACAATGAACTGCTCAAAGGAAAATAACCTTGCGTTTCACACTACTAAAAGACCTTAGACAAGATAAAGCTATAAAACCTTTACTTAATGGTTTATTACTTTTTATGCTGATGTACTTTATCGCTGACTTTTTTGTAGTAAACGCAACACTAGGTCTGTTTGTTTCAGATATAAAGCTGACTCTTTATGGAAATATAGATGAGTTTATCGATCCCATAGACAAGTCAGTATTTTTAGAGTATATCCATGGACAAATATTTTTTATGATGATGATTCTTTTAACACTTAGTAGTGTCTATGCAAGGCTTTGTTCTATAAAATACTACTCTATCTTAGTTATAAACATTTTAATGCTAAGTGCTTTACTAACACTTATTAGCCTGTTTATAAGTTATTTTTACAGCCAAAGTTTTATATATCCCTATGTTCTATCATACTTTATCTGGCATACTACAGCATTTATCATGGCACTACACTCATTATGGAACTTAAATTTTGCAACAAGCCTATAAATACTCAGTTGTTTACTTTTTAGCCTTTAGCTTACTCTTACTACTAAGTTCACTGCTACTATTTGATGATAAAATGACTCTGTCAATCAATGGAATACTGCAATACTATAACGGTAATGCAGATAAGTTTATTATAGAAAAGTCATGGAGTACAATCCTCAAAATAATTCTTCCACATATCTTTGCGTTTGGGCTTTTTCTTATGGTTTTACTTCATTTTATACTCTTTACAAAACATAAAAAATCGCAACTCTTTTCTAAGCTTACATATGCTCTATTCATAGTTGCATTTTTAGAGATTTTTAGTCCATACTTTATCATTATGGGCTTCGACTTTTTTGCCTATATTAAACTTATCTCTTTTATCTTACTTGAGTTACTTATACTCTTTACATCTTGGTTACTCATAGCTTCGATTTTTGAATTTTAATATAAGAATTAATATTTTCACTCACGACTAACTTCTTGTCACTCTCTAAAATAATATAAGCAAGGTCTAAAGAGTCTAAAAACTCATATGCCATTCTCTTTGGCATCACACTCGCCGCTGTTGCATAAGCATCTATATCACTGTTTGGAATGCTAGATACAAGAGTGATAGATATAAAGTTATGTTGAGATTGTTTTGTTTTTGGATTTATGAGATGATTGTTTTTAGGTGAAACAACAAAACGGTTATAGTTCCCACTTGTACTTATACCTGTTTCGTTTTGCGTTGTTGTAAAACTTACTAGTGGTTCATTTGAAAAAGGGTTATTTATATCTATTTGACATTTCCCAAGACATCGAATATCACCACTCAATGCAACTTGAGCTTTTTGTACTCCATTTATCTTTAAATAGTCCATAATTCTATCCACACCATAACCTTTACCAAACCCACCTAAATCAACCTTTACTCCATAACCAAGAGAAGCTCTTAACTTGGTAAACACCAGAGTGTTCATGGAAGTATCACTTGTATTTAACTCCCAACTCTCAGGTAGTCGTTCCTCTTTTCCAAAATGGTACAAATCTTTTGTCACACTCCCAATAGCAATATTAAAATACCCGCCACTCTCTTTATAGTATCTTTTAGCCAAAAGTAGTGCCTCATAAGTGTAAAGGTTTATATCAACTTTTTTATCTCGATTGAGTATATATATTGGAGAGGTTTTTTTATAAGAAGAGAGAGCATCATCCACTCTAGCTCCTATCTCAAAAGAGCCTTTAAATAGCTCTTTATGAGAGATGGGGAGTTTAATTGTAGCGAAGGTACCCATGAGTACCTTTGTTCGCGTTTGTATGTTAGCATGAAGGGAAGAAAGTAAAAAGAGCAGAAGAACTGTTTTCATACTTATATTTCTATTGTTTCATTTACCTCTAAACCAAAACCACTTAGACCAACAAAGTCGGTAGTCTTTAAAGATGTAATGAGGTTCATCTTCTCAATTCCAAAAGATTTAATGATTTGAGCACCAATTCCAAACTCTTTAGGTGCAGAATTATCTTGATGGTTTGTTTTATTTAT
>DQSP01000005.1 GCA_015663215.1 Sulfurimonas sp. | reverse complement strand
TTATGACTATATCTTCTTTAAGAATCTTTTTGAGTCTATTGATCTCTGCACGAATTGTTGCATTATCTACTATCTGCTCGTCCCAAACATACAGACTAAACTGTTCGAAGTCCACAACCATCCCTCTGTTTCTAGCTAAAAGGTCTATTATTTGAGACTGGCGTTTAGTCAGTGTTATAGGATTGTTCTTAAAAAGTAAAAGACTATGTTCTTGATCATACGAGTAGTTGTTTGAGAGTCTTAAATGTATTTGAGGAGTGTCGTTTTGTAGTTTTACCTTATCTAAACGCAGGCTCAACTCTTTAAGATGAAAAGGTTTTTTCAGGTAATCATAACATCCTAAATCGTATGCACGTGAGATATCTTCTATATCTACAAGCGCACTTATATAGATAGCAGGTGTATGGATTTTTAACTCATGCATCTTCTCTAGAAGTGTTAAACCATCAATACCTGGTACATTTATATCTAAAATCAACATATCGTAAGAGCTATCTTCTATCTTAGTAAAAGCACTCACTCCATCATAAAAAGTGTCTACACTATGACCGATATTTTCTAAGTACTCTAAAATCGATTCATTGAGCATAACCTCATCTTCTAGTAAAAGTATTTTCATTATTGACCCATCATTTTAAATTTATAACTAAAAAGTGTGTACTCTTCTTGTGAACTCACATGAACAAGAACATCTTCTTCCTCACATATACTTCTCACAAGCTTTAAACCAAGTCCAAAACCATCACTTTTTTCATCATCTTTACTTTCCCTATAGTAAGCCTCAAAAATACGACTTACATTTTGAATCATTTTTGATTTACTACCCATAGAGAATTCTAAGTAACTCCCCTCTTGTTTTAAGCTAACATCTACTTTTTCATTTGGCTGTGTATATTTGATGGCATTTGTGATTGTATTGTCCACTATTCTTTGTAGTTTTGTTTCATTAAAAAGTATATGCGATGTGTCAAGACTACTTTTGTATTGAAAACTTACAAGAGAATGTGCTGCAACTTCATCAAAGAAATCAACTCTCGTATTTATGTACTCATCAAGATTGATTACTACTTTAGGGTATGACACCTGATCTTTTTTCACCAAATAACTTAAATCATCATAAATGGTAAAAATATTTTTTACAGCAGCTTCTATCTTTGAAAGTTGTCTTTCCTTTGGATGCTTCATACTATAAAGTTCTATACTTGTAAGGATAACACTCAGAGGTGTGTTTGTTTCATGAACAGCATATCGCAAAAACTCTTTTTGTGATATGAGTAACTTTTCCATATCTTCTGTTTTTCGCTCCACTTTTTTTTCAAGTGCAACATTGAGTTTTTCAAGAGAAGATTTCTGCTCATTTATAGTTTGAAGCATCTCACTTGCATACCTTCCCATAACCTGAAAATCTTTAAAAAACATACTTTTAGGAGTACTAATTTGTTTCTCAGACACAGCATCTTCAAAAAAAGATAGAAAATTTCGTATATCTTTTTGTAAAATTTCATTAAGTACCTTATAAAAACCAAATGCAATAGTAAAAATGATAAAAGAAAGAGTAAAGATAATAAGAATAGTTTTAATTAAAAGAGACTTTAAATGTAGTTCTTTTTCTATTTTTTGAGGAGTAACATCTGCTGATAATTGGGCAATACTATGATCGAGTAAACGACTGTAGTCTTTATATATCTCTTGTGTAAGTAACACTACAAAGAAAAAACTAAAAATAAAAACAATAAGAATAGTAAATAAATTTGCTTTTTTTAAAGTAATATTTTCTAGTAAGTTCATCAGTATACTTTGTTAGACTTTCACATAGTCTATTATTAATTTAATATCATTCTAACATAATAAAAAAGTTTCTATTACTAAACTTAAAAGTTTTTACACTATAATTTCAAAAATTATTTAAGGAAATTTCATGTTTGGAAAATCAGAATTAAAAAACTACGAGATTAGTGCAGAAGAATCACTAAAACAACAATACGCAAAAATAGATACAGCTAGAGGTGTTATCTGGATTAAACTTTTTCCTGAGGAAGCTCCAAATACAGTAGCAAACTTTGCACACCTATGCGAGACTGGTTATTATGACAACCTTAACTTTCACCGTGTTATCCCTGGTTTCATGGCTCAGGGTGGTTGTCCAGAGGGTACTGGTACTGGTGGTCCAGGTTGGGCTATAGAGTGTGAAACTTCAAGTAACACATCTGTACACACTCCAGGTACACTTTCAATGGCTCATGCAGGACCAAACACTGGTGGAAGCCAATTTTTCATCACTTTTGTTGATACTCCTCACCTTGATGGTGTTCACACTGTTTTTGGTGCTATAGAGAAAGACGATGCTGAAAGTTTTGAAGTTTTAGCACAAATTCAAGGTCAAGATGCAATCAACTCTATTAAAGTTCTAGAGACTAGAGACTAAATGTTAGTTCATATCTGCTGTTCGGTTGATAGCCATTTCTTTTTAGAAAAATTACAAGCAGATTATCCGCAGGAGAAGCTAACGGGCTTCTTCTACGACCCAAATATTCACCCATATTCAGAATACCAACTGCGTTTACTTGATGTTGAGAGAAGCTGTAAAAAGTTAGGAATTGACCTTATTGAAGGGAAGTACGATTATGAAAACTGGCTTCAAGCCGTCCGTGGACTTGAAAATGAGCCTGAAAAAGGTGCTCGCTGCGAAGTCTGTTTTGATAAGCGTTTTTCTGTAAGTGCAGAGAAAGCCCTAGAGTTAGGTGAGAAAAAAATTACTACTACCCTACTTGTTAGTCCCCTAAAGTCTCAAGAACAACTCAAACGTGTTGGAGATGCTTTTTATGAAAAAAATGGTGTTGAGTTTATTGCCGTTGATTATAGAAGTGGTGGTGGAAGTCAAGACCAATCTCGCGTTACAAAAGAGGAACAACTCTACCGTCAAGATTACTGTGGCTGTATTTTTGGGCTTACTATGCAAAGAGAGCAACAAGAAAAACTTATGGATGAGATGTTTAGCCCTATATCTGGCTCAATTCTTCCAGCTTCCATAGAAGAGCGAATCGCGATGTACACACTTCGTAACAAACTTGAAGATGAAAATAAAGAGTATAAAATCATCAAACAGAAGTTCCTTAACTACAGAGAATTTAACTTCAAAGTTACTAAGGGTAAAACCAATGTCCTTGATGCATATGCTCTTGCTTATTCTACTCTTCCAAGAAAACGTGCACAGGGAAAAGTAGAATACAGCACTCAAAATATCTACTACTTTAACCGTGAAGAGATAAAATTTATCACTTTAGAATATTTTAATAAACAAAATGGGACAGAATATAAAACAATTAAAGAGCTAATTTTCAATCCTTTATCTCAAGACAAAGAGCTTCAATTTAGAGCTAAAATAAACGATACTTCCTACGACTTAAGCCCCATTATAGTTATGCAAGAGATTCCTGAGGGAAAACTCACTATCACTCTTGATAGTAAAACTTATGAAGACACCAAAGAAAAGCTAATACTTATATAATCTTTTTTTAGATAAAATATCTAAAATATAACTATAAGGCTTTTAATAATGATAATGGATGTTACAGAAATACAAGAAGTACTCCCTCACAGATACCCTTTCTTACTAGTAGATCGTGTTACAGATTTAGTAAAAGGCGAGGTGATACATTCTTTTAAAAATGTATCTATCTCTGAACCTGTTTTTCAAGGGCACTTTCCAGGTCACCCAATCTACCCAGGTGTTATGATTTTAGAAGGAATGGCACAAGCTGGTGGAATTTTAGCATTTAAAAGCATGGACTTAACTCCCCAAGATGCTGCAAATAAAGTTGTTTACTTTATGAGCATTGATAAAGCAAAATTTCGTGCTCCTGTAAAACCAGGTGATAAACTAGAGTACAAAATTTCAGTACTAAAGAACAAGGGTCCTATATGGGTGCTTAAAGGCGAAGCTTATGTTGATGGAAAGTTAACAAGTGAAGCTGAGCTTAAAGCTATGATAGTTGATAAGTAAACATTAAATGTCAGATATATCTAAATTAGCTGTCATTGAAGATGGTGCTATTATTGGTGAAAATGTCACAATAGGTGCTTTTTGTTTTATCTCTAGTCAAACAACTATTGGCGAGGGTACAACTATCGCTGCAAATACTTGTATCTATGGAAAAACAACTATTGGTAAAAATAACAAAATATTTTCTCATGCCGTTATCGGTTCTATTCCCCAAGACTTAAAGTTTAATGGTGAAGATGTTGAACTTATCATCGGTGATGACAACACCATCAGAGAGTTTACACTTTTTAATCCTGGAACAAAGGGTGGAGGTAGTAAGACTATCGTTGGAAACCATAACCTTTTTATGGGTTATGTGCATTTAGGTCATGATGTTATCATCGGTAACCACTGTATCTTAGCAAACGCAGCCACACTTGCTGGACATGTTGAACTTGGTGATTATGTTGTAGTTGGTGGGATGACTCCTATTCACCAGTTTATTCACATTGGTGATTATGCGATGATAGGTGGAGCTTCAGCGTTAGCTCAAGATGTACCACCATTTTGTATGGCTGAAGGAAATCGTGCAAACCTCAGAGGTCTAAACCTCACAGGACTTCGTCGTCACCTAGAACGCGAAGATATAAATGCACTAAAGTCTGCTTACCGTGAACTTTTTGAGTCGGGTCAACCACTCAAAGATACAGCAAGTAGATTACTAGAAGAGACCAAAAACCACTATGTTAACGATTTATGTGACTTTGTTTTAAAAACAAAACGTGGAATTCCATTTGAGAGAAAAAATAATGATAAATAGAAACTGTAGTTTTTGTGATGCCACTGAGAGTGAAGTAAACCCCCTCATAGCTGGTAATGGCGTTTATATATGTAAAAATTGTGTTGTTTCAGCATATAAGATAATGTTTGGTGATGAGAGCCAAACACAGATACAAGAGAGTGAAGAACTTCTTGAAGCGGTTAACAACTTGATGACACCAAAAGAGTTAGATAACTTTTTGGGTGAGTATATCATAGGTCAAGAGAGAGCTAGAAAGCTCTTAAGTGTAGCTGTTTACAACCATTATAAGCGTATATTTAAAACAGATAACATCATAGATGATGACACAGAAATAGCAAAGTCAAATGTTCTTCTTATAGGTCCAACAGGATCTGGAAAAACACTTATGGCTCAGACTATCGCTAGAGTTTTAAATGTTCCTATCGCTATAGCCGATGCAACAAGCCTTACTGAAGCTGGTTATGTTGGTGAGGATGTTGAAAATATTCTTACAAAACTAATTCAAGCCGCAGATGGTGATGTAGAGCGTGCACAAAAGGGAATCATCTTTTTAGATGAAGTAGATAAAGTAGCTCGTATGAGTGAAAACCGCTCTATCACTCGTGATGTAAGTGGAGAAGGTGTACAACAAGCTCTTCTTAAAATCATCGAAGGCTCAGATGTCAACATTCCACCAAAAGGTGGAAGAAAACACCCTAACCAAGAGTTTACTTCTATAGACACTTCAAATATTCTTTTTATCTGTGGTGGAGCTTTTGATGGTCTCCAAGAGATACTCAAACGCAAGCAGGGTGAAAATATCTTAGGTTTTGGGCATGAGAAAAAAACAAAAGATGAGAAAAAACCTACTTTTGATATGGTTGAGCCTGATGATTTAGTGCATTTTGGTCTTATTCCTGAACTTGTTGGTCGCCTGCCAATTATCGCATCTTTAAGTGAGATAACTGAGGAAGATATGGTTCGCATACTTACAGAACCTAAAAATTCTCTTATAAAACAATACCAAAAACTTTTTGCTATTGATGAAGTAGAGTTAAACTTTGAAGATGAAGCACTTTTAGCAATTGCAAAAAAATCTATCAAACGTAAAACTGGTGCTCGTGGACTTCGTGCAATTTTAGAAGAAAATATGATAGATATTATGTATGAACTTCCAGAACATGCAGGATCTGAAGTACTCATCACAAAAGAAGTTATAGATGATGGTGCAGAACCTATTTATATCAAAACTACAACACAAAAAATAGCATAAGGTAGATAAATATGATTTTTAATAAACTAATAGGACTTTTCTCAAATGACCTCTCCATTGACTTAGGAACTGCTAATACAATTGTTATAGCAAAAGGTCGTGGAATCATTATAAATGAGCCCTCTGTCGTAGCTGTAAAAACTGAAAAATACGGTCAGACACGAGTACTTGCTGTTGGGCATGAAGCCAAAGATATGGTTGGGAAAACTCCTGGAAACATTAAAGCTATTCGTCCTATGCGTGATGGTGTTATCGCTGACTTTGATATGACTGAAAAAATGATTCGAAAGTTTATTGAAAAAGCACATGGTCGTACTTCTTTAATCTCTCCTCGTATCATAATCTGTGTTCCTTATGGGCTTACTCAGGTTGAGAGAAAAGCTGTTCGTGAGTCTGCACTCTCAGCAGGTGCGCGTGAAGTTTTTCTTATAGAAGAGCCTATGGCAGCTGCAATTGGGGCTGGAGTTGACATCCGTGAACCACAAGGAAACTTAGTAGTTGACATCGGTGGTGGTACTACTGAAATCGGTGTTGTCTCCTTAGGTGGACTTGTACTCTCAAAGTCTATACGAACTGCTGGAGACAAAATAGACCAAGGCATTATTAACTATGTGAGAAAAAAATATAACCTCCTCATAGGTGAAAGAGTTGCTGAAGACATCAAGATAAACATCGGAACAGCTGTCGCTTTAGATGAAGAACTTGTAATGACTGTAAATGGTCGTGACCAAGTTGAAGGATTACTTAGTTCAGTTGAACTAACAAGTGAAGATGCTCGAGATGCTATGAAAGAACCACTCAAAGAGATAGCAGAAGCACTCCGTAATGTTTTAGAGCAAATGCCTCCTGACTTAGCGGGTGACATCGTAAACCATGGTATCATTTTAACAGGTGGTGGAGCACTTATTCGTCAACTTGACAAGTACCTCTCAGCTATTGTAAAAATCCCTGTTTTTGTAGCAGATGAACCGCTACTTGCTGTTGCTCGTGGAACTGGTCGAGCACTCGAAGAGATCGATTTACTACAAGAACTATTTGAGAATGAATAAAGAGTTATTTTCCTATCTCTTTGTAATCATAGCACTTATTATAGGTGCTCTGTATTACAACAATACTATTCAGTCACCCATCATTTCCTCTCTTAATGCCATAAAAACTTCCTATCACAATGTAAACCAATCAATAAAAGATACTTTTAATGAACATTTTTTTCAAGCTCAAACTATTAATAATCTTCAGCACAAACTTGCAAAATATGAAAATAATCATCTCGTTATGCAAGAATTAGCAAGAGAGATTCATGATTTATATCAAGAAAACAATTCATCTCTAAAGACAACTGCAGATGTAGAATTGGTTCGAACTATCTCATATGAAAAGTTTGGAAACTTTAATCGTCTTTGGATGGAAGTTCCTGATTATAATAGTTCTAAAATTTATGGACTCGCCTATAAAGAGTTAGTCGCAGGGATTGTAATTTCAAAAAATGGTAGAGCTTTAGCCCTTCTTAATCAAGATATAAAAAGCGCTTATGCTGTTTACATAGGAAACAGTAGTGCTCCAGGTATTGTACACGGAAATAACGACAATTTACTCATTGTTGACTTTATTCCTGCATGGTTTAAGATACAAAAAGGAGATGAAGTTCTCACATCAGGACTGGACAATATTTTTATAAAAGGTCTAAAGGTTGGTCATGTGCTTTCTGTGACATCCGCACAAGGGTATCAAAATGCCATTATTGAGCCCTACTACAAGAACAATGAACCTAATTACTTTCACATGATAAGGAGTATCCGATGAGATACCTAGTACTAATAAGCCTCTTAATTTTTTCACTCAATGCACAAGAGACGCAAAAAAAACAAAAAGTAACAATTGGACTTGGTCCATATATGCAAACACAACCATATAAAGGGGCTGACTCACTTTTAGTACCCTCTCCTGTTTTCTTCTTTGATAATGATCTCTTTTATATACGATGGACTCGTGCTGGAATGTACTTTTTAGGAAACAAAGGTGATGAGTTTTCATGGGGTATTTCTCTAACTGTACAACCTAGAGTTTATGGATACAAAGCAGAAGATTCAGAATACTTAAAAGATATGGATGAAAGAGAAACTACTTTTGAGGGTGGTTTAGCATATAGTGCTACATATAATGATATGTATGTGGAGACTATGCTACTGACAGATATGCTAGCAAGATATGAATCTTGGTTATTTAAAACTGAGATAGGCGATGAGTATAAACTTGGTGATTTTACTTTTTATCCGAGTCTTATTCTTGTTTATGAATCTGATGATTTTGTAAACTACTACTATGGTGTTAAAGAAAATGAAGTGGATACTAGCATAGGAAGAACTCTCTTTACACCAGGGGCTGGATGGCAAATAGGTGCACAAACATACATAAAATACCCTTTTACAGATAAACTATCAGCACTTGTAAATTTAAGAGTAGATAGACTCCCTACAAGTGCATTAGACTCTCCTCTAATTGACAATGAATACATGTATTCTGGTCTAGTTTCACTGATATATGCCTTCCATTATTAGACTAATATGGGCAAAGCCCATATTAACAGCAGGGACAAAAGTCCCTACAACCTCCTAAAGCTACAAAAATAAATCTTTTGAGAAACTAGGAACTTCTTTAAAACTCATCAAATTTTAAGTGCCATTTAGCTATAATAATTAAATTTTTATAAACATATTTGAAGGGTAAAAATGCCAAAACGCACCGACATTAATACTATTTTACTCATAGGTTCTGGTCCGATTGTTATCGGTCAGGCTTGTGAGTTTGACTACTCTGGAACACAGGCTGTTAAGACTCTTAAAGAGTTAGGCTACCGTGTTATTCTCATCAACTCTAATCCTGCTACTATTATGACTGACCCTGAGTTTGCAGATAGAACTTACATCGAACCTATCAAAGAAGATGTAATCGCTGAAATCATAAAAAAAGAGAAAGTAGATGCCATACTTCCAACAATGGGCGGACAAACTGCTCTTAATGTTGCAACATCTATGTACGAGAAAGGTATGCTTGAGGGTATAGAGTTTTTAGGTGCAACTCCAGAAGCTATACATAAAGGTGAAGACCGCTCTGCATTTAACGAAGCGATGATTAAGATAGGTATGGATCTTCCAAAAAGTGCTAATGCATACACAGTTGAAGAGGCGATAGAAGTAGTAAAAGAGATAGGTTTTCCTGTAATCTCTCGTGCTTCATTTACTCTAGCTGGTGGTGGTTCTGGTGTTGCTTACAATATGGAAGAGTTCAAACAACTCGCACAAGAAGGGCTTACAGCTTCACCTGTAAACGAGATAGAGATTATGGAGTCTTTACTTGGTTGGAAAGAGTATGAGATGGAAGTTATCCGTGATAAAGCTGATAACTGCATCATCATCTGTACTATTGAGAACTTTGACCCAATGGGTGTGCATACGGGTGATAGTATCACTGTTGCCCCTGCTCTAACTCTTACAGATAAAGAGTACCAAAGAATGCGTAATGCTTCTTTTGATATCCTTCGTGAGATTGGTGTTGATACTGGTGGCTCTAATGTTCAGTTTAGTATAGATCCTAAAACTGGGCGTATGATAGTCATCGAGATGAACCCTCGCGTTTCACGTTCTTCTGCTCTAGCATCTAAGGCTACTGGTTATCCTATTGCTAAAGTTGCTACTCTTTTGGCTGTTGGTTTTACTCTTGATGAGATTACAAATGACATCACAGGAACACCTGCGTCTTTTGAGCCAGTAATTGATTATGTTGTAACAAAAATACCTCGTTTTACATTTGAAAAATTTCCTGAAGCTGTCAGTACACTTTCTACTTCTATGAAGTCTGTTGGTGAAATTATGGCGATTGGGCGGACTTTTAAAGAGTCTATGCAAAAAGCCCTCTGCTCACTTGAGACAGGTATCTGTGGCTTTAATGAGATGGATGGTGATATAGAATTTATCCAACATGAAATTCGTCGTCCAAATGCAGAGAGAATGCTTTATGTTGCAGAGGGTTTCCGTCGTGGAATGACAATAGATGAAATGTTTAATACATGTAAAATAGACCATTGGTACCTTTACCAACTCAGCGAACTTGTTCAAAAAGAAGCAACTATTACAGATAAGATTCTTTTTGACGCTGAAATTATGCGAGAAGTAAAAGTGGATGGTTTCTCAGACAAACGCATCGCACAGCTCATCACTAAAAACTCAGAACATGAAGTAAGCGAAAACGAAGTTTATGATGCTCGTAAAAAGCTCGGTGTAAGTTTAGAGTTTAACGAAGTTGATACTTGTTCTGCAGAGTTTAAAGCACTTACTCCTTACCTGTACTCAACAACAAACATTACAAAACTGCCAAATATCAAAACAAGAGTAAACAAAGAGAAAAGAAAAGTTCTTATTCTTGGTGGTGGACCTAACCGTATCGGTCAAGGTATAGAGTTTGACTACTGCTGTGTTCATGCTGCGTTTGCTCTTAAAGAGATGGACATAGAGTGCATTATGTACAACTGTAATCCTGAAACTGTATCTACTGACTATGATACAAGTGATGTTTTATACTTTGAGCCAATTGACTTAGAACATGTTCGTGAAGTTATAGAAAATGAAGAACCAGATGGTATCATCGTTCATTTTGGTGGTCAAACACCACTCAAGCTTGCAGATGCGCTGACTAAAATCGGTGCTAACATTTCAGGAACACCTTCAGCAGTTATTGACCTTGCAGAAGATAGAGAACTCTTTAGTAACTTTGTTATCAAACATGGTCTAAAACAACCCCAAAATGGTCTTGCTCGAAAAAAAGAAGAAGCGGCACCTATCGCTAATGAACTTGGATATCCAGTTCTTGTTCGTCCATCCTTTGTTCTTGGTGGTCGTGGTATGAAAATAGTTTATAGCGAAGATGAACTTAACCAATACATGGAACTCGCAATTAGTGTATCAAATGAAGCTCCTGTTCTCATAGATAAGTTTTTAGATCAAGCTATTGAACTTGATGTAGACTGCATCTCTGATGGCAAAGAAGTTTACATTGGTTCTGTTATGCAACATATTGAAGAAGCGGGAATTCACTCAGGTGATAGTGCCTGCTCACTTCCTCCTGTAAACTTAACATCAGCCATGATAGAAAAAGTTGAGCAACAGACAAAGACTATTGCCATTGGACTTCAGGTTGTTGGTCTTATGAATGTTCAGTATGCAATTTATCAAGATGAAATCTACCTTATAGAAGTAAATCCTCGTGCGAGTCGTACTGTTCCTTTTGTATCTAAGGCTACAGGTATGCCACTAGCAAAAGTTGCAACTCGTGTTATGATGGGTGAAAAGCTTGTAGATGCTCTATCTTACTATGATAAATATAACATCGTTGAAGTTGCAAATGGTCTTCGTCGTCCAAAACTTAAAGGTCATGTTTCAGTCAAAGAAGCTGTTTTTCCTTTCCATAAACTCTATGGAGCCGACCTCGTTTTAAGCCCTGAGATGAAGTCAACGGGTGAAGTTATGGGTATCAGTAAAAACTTTGGTGTTAGTTTTGCAAAAGCACAACTTAGCGCTGGTAATAATATTCCTACTGGTGGGACATGTTTCCTCTCTTTTGTAGATACTGACAAGATGCATGCAGCAGAAATTGCTAGTGGTTTAATCAAACATGGCTTTAAACTTGTAGCAACAAAAGGTACACAAGCAATTTTAACAGAAGCAAGTATAGAGTGTGAGCTAGTACTTAAAATCTCTGAAGGTCGCCCAAATATTGAAGATAGTATGAAAAACGATGAAATAGCAATGGCAATAAATACTTCTGATAACAATACAAGTAAAAAAGATGCTGTTGTAATTCGCCAAGAGGTTCTTCGTCGTAATATCCCTTACTTTACAACACTGAGTGCCGCTCGAGCACTTATTCTTGCACTAGATGAAATGGGTGATGGTTCATGGACAAAGTCAACAGCACTTCAAGACTTTTTAGTTTAGAAACTAAAGTTCTTCTCATTCAAACCGACACTACTGTCGGATTTTTGTCTCAAGATGAGGCAAAACTTCAAGCCATAAAGGAGCGACCCTCCACTAAACCTTTTATCATAGTTTACAAAAGTTTCAAAGCTTTAAAAGAAGCGAAACATAGAGTTCCCTCAAGCCGTAAAAATCAGATTCGTCGTTCTAAAAAAACGACTTTTATTGTAAAAAACAGATCATTTCGTGTAGCTAGCGATACCCTCCACTCAAAATTCTTAACAGACATATCTTGGAACTACTCAACATCAGCAAATGAAACTTCAAAACACTTTGTCAGAGAGTTTTGTGAAGAAAAAACTGATATAATTATAGAAGATAAAAACTCTATTTATGAGGGACAGTCCTCTAAACTCTATAAGATAAACAATATTAAATCAGTGAGGTTACGATGAGTAAAGCAGTTCAATCATTTTTAAGTGGTATGTTTTTTACATTTATACTAGATTTTTTTCTTTTTTTAGGAATATTTGAGAACTATATAAAAGCTAAAGAAATTGATGTATATTACAACATTCTTTTTGCAGATCATCAGAGTCTTATTATCTTTCTTCTTTTTACTCTTATACTTGGATATATAAGCATTTATAAAGAGACTAAACTCGCTCTTATTGTTATAGGAACTCTTAGTATCATCTCACTTTCTACTTTGATTACTCCAATTGGAAATGCTTTAGGTGAAGCTCTTTTGATGAAAAGTGATGTTGCTATACATATGGAGAAGTTTTCATATAGAGGTGATATTCTTTACGATGGTAGAAAAAGTATAACTTTTTATGATTATAAATTCGAAAAAGTATTAAATCTTAATAAAAATAAAATAGTAGGTGAATATTAGAATGAATAAATTTACAAACAATGTTTTACTCGGAACTACAGGTGCACTTATGATGAGTGTTTTAACAGGTTGTGAAGCACCACAAGAGGAACAAAAAAATCGTTTTCTAGTCATAGAACAGCAGACTAATGGTAAATATATAGTCGTTGAAGAGATGCCAACAGATGGTCCATCTCGTGCTATCATTCGTGAAAAAGATGCGCAGGGAAATACAGTTGAGCGTTTCATGAACGAAGCTGAAATGAAAGCTCTAGCAGAACAAGAGTACCAAAAAGTGCAAAATGGCACAAGTGAAACGCTACAAGAAAACAGTGGTGGTGCAGGTATGGGTCTTGCAGGGACCATACTTGCAGTAGCAGCAGGTAGCCTTATGGGAAATATGATAGGAAATGCACTAATGAATAACAAGAATTTTTCTAAAAACAGTGCAAGAACAAACAAAAGTGCATATAGTCGTTCAGCTGCGGGTAAAGCAAGTAGAAGTGGCAGTAGTAAAAAAAGCTTTTTTGGTTCTAAGAGTTCAAGTTCAAGATCAGGAGGCTTCTTTGGTGGCTAATATAAACTTATCACCATCTCAAGAGCAAGAATTATACGATATAAGTGATGAACTTTATGACATGTATATTGAAGCTGCTGATTACATCATAGAAAACGATCTATTCTTTGAAGTTGGGGTTGGATTTAACCTTGCAGAGCTTATTAAAAAATCATGGGAAAATGATGTTCATTGGCATATTTATGGTGCATTTGAGTTCTATAGTGACACATTAGCCCTGCATAAATTTAATGCTGACACACCTACTTTTCTTTCTCAAGCAGCAGAAGAATCGGGAAACGAGATAAAAGAGAAAATAAGAGATAACTTTAAAAGACTTATCACACTAGATGATTCACTAAACCTATTTGAAGAAAGATATGATGGATGGAGTATACTTTTTAGTGCTCCAAGAGATGATCAACAAAAGATAGAAAACTCTAAACTACTACAGACTTTAGCGCAAGAAGCAGGTTTTGAAACTGGATTTTCTTACTTAGATGAAGTTGTATTTAGTGAAGATGGTATTTTTGATAGCGAAGAAAATCAATACGAGTACTGGTTTAAAAACTATTCTTGGAATGAGATGGCGAGTCAAGAACCAGAACTACTAACAACACTCACGAGTCTCATCAAAGAGCAAAAGGTCATCATCTTAAACCCTGCATATACAGCTCTTTTTGAATCAGATGGCATTATTGATATACTCAGAAAACTCTATCCTGACACTCCCTACCTAAAAAAACAAGAAAAAAGTGATACACTTATAAATATCTTTTTTGCCTATGAAGCTTGTGGACTTAGTTATGTGAGTGAAGCATAATGGAGTGGTAACCTAAATTCATACTAAGAATTTAAGTTACCACTCCATTTAAGACATAGTTTACTTTTCCGACACTAAGACTCAAGTTCATCTACTAAAGATTTCTGACTTTTTGAGCCCTCTATCTTTCGTAATACAGTGAGAGTAAGTTCTTCGTTTTACACAAAAGCTCCATATTTTAAAATTCATTTTTTGAATTATGCTCTTTTTTCTATTTTTTATCAAGATTATTTAACTCTCAAAAATACAGAAAATCTCGGCTTTTTATTTTTCGTAAACTCTTTATATTTAAAAGTCACCATATCTCCTATCTTTGGTGGGTTTAATCTCTGTTTATCGCTAAACCCACTTCCTATCTTAAAAGTGATATTGTTATCCATTTGACACACTAGAGAACCCATCATGCCTTTATATTTTCCATGACCTTCATTGTATCCTAGCACTCTACACTCAGTATCTAAAAAAGATTTTACTTTGAGGGCTTTTGATGTTCGTTTAACTATGTATGGAGTGTTTGGATCTCTTACTACTACACCCTCTGCACCTTTTTCTTCCACTTCTTTTAGAAACTTCTGCAAACTTTTTCTATTTTTAACTCTCATTTGTGGCACAACTTTTATGATACTGTTTTCATAAGGTTTTACTTTAGAGAGTCTCTCAAAAAGATCTCCTTTTGCATATGGTACTTCAAAGATGTTATGAGTGATTTTATGCCATTTTTTATCATCTGGTACTTTCTCTCTAATCGCCCCACTTACAAAATCAAAATCTCCTCTCCTACTCCATAACTCACCATCAATACTAAATGGTGGATACTCTTTTGTAAACCATTTAGGAGCATTGATGACTTTACCACCTCTACTTATGAGATGTTCTCCGTTCCAGTAAGCTCTCACTCCATCAAGTTTTTCACTCATTACCCAGCCTGAAATATTTTGATCTTTATAGACTTTTAATAGAAGTAGTTCAGGCTTTTGTGCCCAAAGATGTAAAGTAGTTATACAGATAAAAACTATGACTGTAAAAAACTTCACCTATTAACCTTGTAACTTCTTCTTCAAGATGATTTTTCCACTCTCAACTCCTGGTTGATTATATGCATTTATGTACATAAACTTTGCACACACAGAAGTAAGGAGTTCGTACTCATACATCAAACTTGCTATTGCCGCTTCATTTACACCATCTATCGTTATGACATCACAAGGGATATCACCAAGTCTATTTATGGACTCTATAGTCGCATCTGCTTGTTTGTTTATGAGTTTTGCAAACTCTAAGTCATCTAAGTACTCAAGTTCTTCTAGTCCAACGAGTTCTACTTTTGGGATTTTTAGCTTAGTATCAAAATCATTCACTTTTATGACAGTAACTGTTTTATCTCGTTTCCCTTCTACTATAAGCTGTAAAAATGAGTGCTGATCTACGGGTCCGATAATGCCAACTGGTGTAAGACCTTGTCTTGTGGCATTTATATCCACCTTACCTAAAGACTCTCCCCAGAGTTGGATATACCACTTGTTAAAACCCTCTAAACGCGAGGAGTATGAAAAGACTACATTTATGTTAAAGCTATTTTTATACTCCACAAAAAATCGTGCTTTTTTCATAATGTTTTTATAAACATTATGTTTCTCAAAAAAAGAATCATGTGCTTTTTTTATACCTCTAAGTATCGCATCTATATCTATACCTACTATAGCAAGAGGTAAGAGTCCAACAGCTGAGAAAACAGAAAAACGACCACCGACATTTTTAGGTATCTCAAAAGTTTTCATCTGATGCAGCTGTGCATAAGCATATAGTTTAGAGTCTGACTCTGTTATAACAAGAGTGTTATCTTTACTAATCTCAACAAGAGAGTTTATATACTTAAAGATAGAGATAGTTTCAACAGTCGTACCAGACTTAGATATGATAACAAAAAGTGTGTCTTCTAAGTCTATCGCTTCTATTTTAGACTGTATATCTATGGGGTCTGTTGTCTCAAGAAAGTGAAGTTTTTTTTCTAAATCTTTAGAGTGTTTTAAAAACTTGTAAATGGCATATGTACCAAGTGTACTACCACCAATACCGATGACGACTATATGCTTTTGTTTTACATCTTTAGCATACTCTTTGTACTTTTTCATATCTTGCTGCACAAGGTTGTAATAGCCTATAGACTCTTTTTCTTTGAGGATTTCATTAAAAAGTTTTGTATCAGATATACTGGGGTTATAGTTGTCTTGATAGTTCATAATATAGCCTAACTTTTTTCTTTTGTATAGAAGTAGTTTGTCGCCTCTACAAAACCATCAACACTACCACAGTCAAAGCGTTTTCCATCAAATTTATAGGCTATCACTTTGCCTATCTTTGCCATCTCTAAAAGAGCATCTGTTATCTGAATCTCGCCACCTTTTCCAGGTTTAGTCTCTCTAAGCACATCAAATATATCTGGAGTTAAGATATAGCGACCGATGATTGCAAGGTTTGAAGGTGCATCTTTTGGTTCAGGTTTTTCTACCATATCGTTTACTCTTATTAATGAGCCTTTAGTATAAGAACTGTCTTTTATGGTGTCACCTGCGATAACACCGTACTTATTACTATCTTCAGGTGGTATCTCTTCTACTGCGATTATGCAGCATTTATACTTCTCATACAACTCTGTCATCTGTTTGAGAACACCATCATCTTCGTTATCACAGAGGTCATCTGCTAAAACTACCGCAAATGGCTCTGTTCCTATAAGTGTCTCACCTGTAAGTATCGCATGACCTAAACCCTTCATCTCAACTTGTCTAGTGTAGGAGAAAGTACAAGCATTTATAACACTTCGTATCTCTGTAAGGTATGACTCTTTAGCTGTCCCTTTTATCTGGTGTTCAAGTTCGTATGAAATATCAAAATGGTCCTCGATGGAGCGTTTTCCTCGCCCTGTCACTATTGCCATGGTATCCATACCTGCTTCTATCGCTTCTTCTACACCGTACTGTAGTAGTGGCTTTGTAAGCACTGGTAACATCTCTTTTGGTATCGCTTTTGTAGCTGGAAGAAAACGTGTTCCGTATCCTGCAGCTGGGAATAAACACTTCTTTATTTTATTCAATTTTTATACCTTTAGTTTAAATATTTTAACATTTGGGTTAAGTATCACTGCTTCAAAAAGCTCTTTATCATACTCTTCTAGCACCATTAACTGTATATACAAAGAGTTAAATGCTTTGTCATCAAGCAGTAAAAATGTATTGTAGTTACTCATAAATATCACATTTAAATCAGCCGTAAAGTTAAGTAACTGTACCTCTTTTTGAAGCTTCATGTCTTTATCGTAAGCTGTTTTTACAAACTGTTTTATAGGGTGTACTTGTCCACCAATGGAAACAGTAGAATTTACTTTATCTAAGATAATGCCACGTCCAAGATTGATTTGATTTCCTACATCTTTAAAAGTTCGACTCATATAGAAAAAAGGATTTTTCTTTTTGTGTCCATTCATCAAGTTTAGGTCTGAGAATAGTGCTACTGTTGGGTAAATACTCAGCATTCTATAGGGAAGATAAAGATAAACATCTCTTGTCTTTTTTGGTAACTTTATATCTTGTGATAAAGATTTTAAAAAGTCATTTGTATCTGAAAAACCATATTCTTTTGTCATATCTTCTATGTTTGAAAACATTGTAAGGTTTTTCTCTTTTATCTCTTCTTTATGAGTTGCTACAAACTCAAACTTTTTCTCTGTGTACTCAACATCAAGTCGAGCCATTTTTGCAGCTGTTTTGGGAGGGTTAGTAAGTATATAACTCACAGGAAAGTTAACACTTCCTGAGTGCTTTCCACCATCTGCTAAAGTTTTCACATCTGCATAATATCGTAGTGGATACCCATAATCCCACCAACCTATAACATAATCCTCTCTATCTGCTATGGATTTTAACTTATCGAGGATTTGCACTTCTGTTGTGTCAAAAACTGTTGGAACTTTATAGGCATCAATGTGTTTATAGTTAGGGTAAAGTATGGCAAGTGTAAATGCGAACATGCTTAAGTACTTTAGTTTTGGAGTAGGTAAAGAGTTTGCAACTTCAGTAATCAAAAAAGCAATACCTAAAGCAAGTACAGGCACAGCGTAGATAGTAAAACGCAGTCCACCAACACTTGCTAAAAACCCAAGTCCTACCATAGGCAGTGCTAAAAGCATAATACGATGTTTGTATGAAAGGTAAGCATAACCGGCTAAAGAGATCACAAAAGTGATAGGGTGTCCACTTATTCTATTTGCAAAGGTTTCAAAAGGTATCTTCCCTGCTTCTCGTACTGTCTGCATAACAGAGAAAAAGTGAAGCTTTAAACCCTCATCACCTGCAGTGATAGAAGATGTAAAAACATAACCTTTGAGTTGACTCCAAATAGGTAAAAAACCACCTGTTATAAAGAAAGCTACGATTGATACACCTAAGATATAAAATATATACTTGTTGAATTTCTCTTGAGTAAAGATATAAAAACTACCTAATATAAGAAAAAATCGAATGTAACCATCAAGACCCATCATCGCAAACATCATAATTGCTAAAAGTTTATAGTTAAAGAGGTTTTTTCTATCAAAGACAAGAGTATAAAGTAAAATCAAACCAAAAAATGAAAACTCTAAAGAATAGCTTTGAGGGTACCACCATCTATAGACTAAGATGTCTAATGCGGCGAGTAAAAGATATATGCTTTGTTTGGTTTGAATCGCCCATATGATAGACCATAAAAGAAACATTGGCAGTACAATGTTAAGCATATCAGTATCATAGTACCCAACCATAGTTCGGTTGTAGTAACTCCATGCAACAGATGCTAACAGTGCTGCTATAAGTCCCATCTCCAAGTTTTTTAACACTTTAGCAATCAAAATTATGGGAATAACAAGAAGTGAACTTAGAAAAACTGGCATATAAAGTAAAATACTCTCAAAAGAAAAAGGTAATATATAAGCAAAAAAAGCAGTCAACTGAGAGGCAGCACTAGTAACAGGGGAGCTATCATTTGACTGATGAAACTTATCAAAATACTCTTTCGCATCTGGGTTAGTTCCTGCACCAGTGAGTAAATCCCTCGCACCCTCAGCAAAAAAGTAGCCATCGTTTGTGTTTATCATAAACTGACCATTAAATTTAAAAGCTTCAATACCATTAAAGTGATATACCCAAATAAGACGCATAAGTATAGAAAATGTAAAGGCAATAAGTATATAAATAAGTGTTAGTTTAGTTTCGTGAGTGATTGTTTTCAAAGATTATAATCCAATAATAAGTTTATTTTTAATAAAGAAGATTATATCACAGGTTTTATTTTTTTGGGATTAAAAGTGTGGCTCCGGATGCTGGAGATAATTCTATTAAGAGAATAATACCATAGAATACGGTAATAACGAAGTTTTTCAAATTAAATATAAATGTATACTACTATTTTCATGTAAATAGTAGCAC
>DQSP01000270.1 GCA_015663215.1 Sulfurimonas sp. | reverse complement strand
TGATAATGAATCTGGAGTATTTGTAAACTTGCTCTCTTCTACAGACTCAGCAATTGCATCAGCAGTAAATACGCCCTTAACAATAGCGGCACCAGCAACACTGAATGCAGCGCCTTTTAAAAATGTTCTTCTACTTTGTAAATACATTAATATTTTCTCCTTAACTCATTGGTAATAATTGTGGAATAATTAACCATACATGTTTAACCATGAATAGACCCACAAGTGCTAATAACGCTGCTAATTTTAATAAAGCTTCGCTTTTTGAACTTCTACTTAATACAACTAGTACCATTGGTATAATATAAGTCATCCATTGACCTAACCAGAACATAACTGTGTATGGTCCGTCACCTTTGATATATTCCATAGTAAATGCAACTTCTTCTGCTTTCATCGGTCCAAATACATACTCTGACATATAAATAATGAATGCCATTAATGCACTTAATCCCAAAACAACACCTAAAGTCTGTTTTGCTTCATAAGTAAGTTTTGATCCACCTAAAAGAATCATCGCTGCTGAACCAGAAACAGTTGCTGCTAGAATCATTTGTGCTGACTCTGTTGGCATTTGCCATAATTCACGTGCTGTACACTGTGCCATTAATGCTGCAGTATATAAAGTAACAGGAATAGCTAATATAGTTACCCATAAAAATACTTTATCGAATGCTTCATCTTGCTTTTTCCATGCTAAGAACACTAAAAGTGTTAAAAGACCAAGAAAAGCAGATGCCATAAAAGATCCAATAGCAATAGCCGAAGTTAAATGAGGATAGAAAAAAATATGCCACATTCTAAATGGTTGGTGTAAATCTGCTAAAGTAAACAGTAAAAAAATGTTAATAAAAACAAATGCTGTAATAGCAGTTGGTAATCTTAACTTATTAGCTGATTCTGGGTGCATTCTTAAAAGTATAAAAAGCATGAAAATCACACCAGTTCCTATACTCTTTGCCCACATATTCATAGTAACAAACCAAGGCCAAACGATACCAGGAAGTGCTACATCTAAAGTTACTACAGCATTAGTAGCTGCTAAAATTTCATGAGCTGCCATTAGTGGTGTCCTCCTACTGGAAGTGTTGTAATTTTGTTAAATAGTGAATAACCATCAACTCTATGAGAAGCCAAAGGATTAAGAGAAACATTACCACCGCCTACATAGTAGTGATGAGGATTCGTTCCCTTCTCAGGTTTACGAACTTGTACATTTCCTTGATTCGTTTGAATATACTTGGAAATATTTGATGAAGCATCATCTAAATCACCAAATATATTTGCTTGAACAGGACATGCAACAACACATGCTGGCATCATAGATGAAGCAATACGGTGTGCACAGTAAGTACATTTATCAGCAGTCTGTGTTTGTGGGTCAATATAGATAGCACCATAAGGACAAGCCATAACACAACCTGCACAACCAATACAACGCTCTTTATCAATGTTTACAATTCCATTATCAAGATAATGAAGAGCAGATACTGGACAAATTCTCTCACATGGAGCATTTTCACAATGATTACATCTTAGCGGTGTAAAAGTTCTCTTTGTTTCTGGGAATGTACCCACATCTACATACTTTACACGTAATCTCCATGTACTCAGTGGAACTTCATTCTCCACTTTACATGCGATCTCACATCCTTTACAACCCATACACAGGTGTAAATCAACTAGGAAACCTAATTGCATATATTCTCCTTGGGCCACTTACTTAATGGCTAGTTTAGATTTATAACTACGACTTATTTATATTAAAAGAGTCCCTAATATTATACAAAAGGGGCTTTTTTACTGTTAATATATTATCTAAGTTATCTTAAAGGAGTTATAAATTTATTGTAATTTTGTGATTATTTTTTGATTTATGAGTAATTTTATCTTACTTATCTACAAGTGTAAAGAAAGTGTAAAGAATTACTTGTAGATAATTGGTGTTATTTAGTTTAATCTCACTCGGACAGACTCTTCATGTGCCGTTAAACCTTCGGTATTTGCGATTAGTGCACACTCTTCACCTATTTCATTGATTGCTTGTTTACTAAAAGAGATGATAGATGTTTTTTTCATAAAATTTTCAACCCCTAAAGGGGAATAAAACTTTGCAGTGCCACCAGTTGGTAATGTATGGTTTGGTCCAGCCACATAATCACCAATCGCTTCAGGAGTGTTGTGGCCTAAGAAAATAGCACCTGCATGCTTAATAAATGGAAGTAATTCAAAAGGTGAAGCTGTTGCTACTTCTAAATGCTCAGGAGCAATGTCATTCATCAGTTTAATCGCCTCATCCATATCAGCTGTAACTATGATAGCACCACGATCTTCAATAGACTTACGAGCTATCTTTTCGCGTGGTAATTTTACTAACCAATTTTCTAGCTCAATTTTCACTGCATCAGCTAGTTTTTGGGATGGTGTTATAAGGATAGAACTTGCCATCTCATCATGTTCTGCTTGTGAAAGTAAGTCTATTGCTAAGTGATTTGCATTTGCACTATCATCAGCTAAAATCCCTATCTCGCTTGGTCCTGCTATCATGTCTATATTTACATCACCAAAGACCATCTTTTTCGCTGTAGCGACAAAAATATTTCCAGGACCTGTTATAACATCTACCTTAGGAATACTCTCTGTTCCATAAGCCATAGCAGCGATTGCCGAAGCACCACCCACCTTATAAACTTGGTCTACACCACATAGGTGACATGCCGCAAGAAGCAATTCATTTGGCTCATTATCTGGAGTTGGTGTACAGATAACAATATTTTCTACACCTGCAACTTGTGCTGGAATCACATTCATTAAAAGTGAAGATGGGTAAGCTGCTTTTCCACCAGGAATATAAAGTCCTGCACTATCAACAGCCGTTACTTTTTGACCAAGTATAGTTCCATTATCTTCCGTATCAAACCATGATTTTGGCTTCTGCTTTTCGTGATATACTTTAATCCTATCATATGCTAAATGGAGTGCAGACTTTAGTTTTGGCTCTAGTTCATCATATGCTTTACTCATAGACTCAGTAGATATTTTCAAATCTGCATCACTCTTTGGAGTCCAGTTGTCGAACTTAGCTATATGCTCTTTAAGTGCACTATTTTTTTTCTCTTTTATCTCTGTTATAATATTTCCAACGATGACACTTACATGTGCCATATCCATCTTTCCACGCCCTAATAGCTCTTCGAATTCTGCTTGAAAACTTTTATCGTTTGATTTTACAAATATCATCTTTTATTTTCCATTTTTATTATTTTGAGTGGTAAATCTTTTTTTTACTACACCTAGTGCTCCATAAAACTTTTCTGCCTCTACATATCCGAGCATAGGTTGGTACATAGGTTCACCTTGAGAATTTAAGAACCATATACCAGGAAGACCCGGTGTAGCTCGTCTTAAATCTTGAGGAATAAAATCGTTCTCATTTGTCCATGAACGAATTGCAATAAAGTCTTTATTTAAGACTGCCACAATTTGCTCATTCTTAAAAGTTGTGTTTTCTAAAAGTACACAATACTTACAAGTATCTCTAGAGATAATAAAAAGCACTGGCTTTTTCTCTTTTTTTGCAGTTTCAATACCACTTTTAAAGTCTTTTGCCCATTTCACTTGTGCAGCAAACAAAGTAGTTGTAGCTAGCAACATAATTAATAATAATTTATACATGTTTTTTTACCTTTTTTAATAATTCTACAGAACATTTCGTAACATCTTTATCTGTTACATCTATTATAATGTCTGCTAATTTTAGATACTCATGGCGTCTTTCATTATAAAGTGCTTTTGCTTTTTTTAAGTCTTCAAGTAAAGGACGTTTTTTTAATTTTTTAACTGCATTTGGATGCTCTTGAATACGCTTAATAATCGCATCAAAAGGAGAATCAAGTAACACAATTATACCTATATTTTTCAGGTTTGTTTGTTTATAAAAACCTCCACCCGTAGATATAAGAGTATTTTGCACACTTTTTTCAAGCCACTTTGCAAGATTTTTTTCTAGTTTTCTAAAGTATTGCTCACCCTCTTGCTCAAAAATAGTTTTAATTTTTCTATTTTCCATAGACTCTATGAGATCGTCGGTATCAATGGTCATGTACTTTGAGTTTTTGATAACTTCCCTGGCTACACTACCCTTACCCACACCCATAAAACCTATTAGTATTATATTTTTCAAAATGTTACTTCCTTAATCAAGATGACATTATATATAAATAAAATAATTTAAAATTTAAGTGGACTCTTTTATCTGCTATTTAATAAGAAAAGGTATAATAAGCTTTTAAAAAATTAGATATTAGGTATATGCATGAAAAATAAAAGATTTATCACATTAGGATTTCTCACAACTGCACTCTCTATAGGTCTACTTTTTTCTTCTACTCTCACAGCAGATAATTCTGTTAAAAACACAGAGGCCACTCGACTAGAAGCATTAGCAAAATTTTCAAAAGTAATTAGTATTGTTGAGCAGTATAATGTTGATGATATTAGCATAGAGGAACTTATGGATAAAGCTCTAGATGGTATGATGAAAAACCTTGATGCTCATTCAAACTTTCTTTCACAAAAAGATTATAAACGATTGCAAGTACAAACAAATGGGGAATTTGGTGGTCTTGGAATTACTGTTGGTATGAAAAATGGAGCTTTAACAGTCATATCCCCAATTGATGGGACACCTGCCGATAAAGCTGGTTTAAAAGCTGGTGACATTATCTTAAAAATCGATAAAAAATCAACAATTGGCATGACTATTGATGAAGCTGTTTCACTTATGCGCGGTAAGGTTGGTGACCCTATCGATGTTGCAATTGTTCGCAAAGGTGAGCTCAAACCACTTGCTATTCATATCGTTCGTGGTATTATCACTATAGAGTCTGTTCATACTAAACTTATAAACGATGACACACTTTACATCAGAGTTGCTAGTTTTGATAAAAAAGTTGCATCAGATGTAACAGAGGCTATCAATAAACACAGAGCGACAACAAAGGGAATTATTTTAGACTTGCGTAATAATCCTGGTGGATTACTTGATCAGGCTGTTGATTTAGTTGATATATTTGTCGATGAGGGAAAAATCGTCTCTCAAAAAGGTAGAAAAGAGAGTGACAACAAAACATACTCAGCAACTCAAAGGAAAACTCTTACAAAAGTTCCTTTAGTTGTTCTCATTAATAGTGGAAGTGCTAGTGCATCAGAAATCGTTAGTGGTGCACTTCAAGACCATAAACGCTGTGTCTTAGTAGGTCAAAAAACATTTGGTAAAGGAAGTGTGCAGGTTGTCTTACCTATAACAAAAGATGAGGCTATTAAACTTACTATCGCAAGATACTATTTACCAAGTGGTCGAACTATTCAAGCTGTTGGTGTTACACCTGATATTTATGTTCTTCCTGGTGAAGTGAAAACATATGAAAACGAGTTTGCTATAAAAGAGGCTGACCTCAAACAACACCTTGAAGAAGAACTTCAAAAAGTTGATTCAAACACAACAGACACAAAAGCAGATACACAAGATAAAAAAGATATAATCACGCCCGAAATGTTAAATAAAGATATTCAACTCAAATCTGGTGTTGATATTCTTAAAGCGTTAATAATCACACAAGGAAAATAACAATGGAAAAAAGAGAGTTACTCTATGAAGGTAAGGCAAAAAGACTTTACCTTACTGATGATGCTAATTTAGTCATTTCAGAGTTTAAGGATGACCTTACTGCATTTAATGGTGAAAAAAAATCTAGTGAAGCTGGAAAAGGTGCTCTTAACAACAAAATAAGCACTGAACTTTTTAAACTACTCGAAGCTAATGGTATTCCTACTCACTTTGTAGAGATGCTTGATGACAACCATATGCTTCATACAAAAGTAGATGTAATTCTCATTGAGGTGATTGTTCGTAATATTGCCACTGGTTCACTCACTCGTAACCTTGGTATAGAAGATGGTAAAGTTCTTCCATTTACACTTGTTGAGTTTGATTATAAAAATGACGACTTAGGTGACCCAAAACTCAATGACCAACATGCTCTTATATTAGAACTAGTAGATCATCAAGACGAGTTAGATAAACTCCGTCGTATGGCTCGTCAAATAAATGACGTTTTAAAACCTTACTTTAAAGAAAAAGGTCTTAATCTTGTTGACTTTAAACTTGAGTTTGGAAAAGACAAGAATGGAAATATCATACTCATTGATGAAATCAGTCCTGACAACTGTCGTTTTTGGGATATAG
>DQSP01000027.1 GCA_015663215.1 Sulfurimonas sp. | reverse complement strand
ATTATTTAATGTATTAATTGTATATAATATATCTTATAATGTATATTATACAAAATAATAATAATATAATGGTGTATTTAATTGATATTATACACGGAAAACCGTGTATATAATTTAGTAAATAAATGTTTTAATGTTGAGATATATTAGGGTTTTTAGAGGTGCCCTAAAGAAAAGAAATGATTTTGTTTGAAGTGAGAAGTGGAAAGTGAACTTACTAGTATTCTAGTAAATCACTATAGTCGTATTTTGAAAAGTCTAGATAAATTCTACCATTTTGTTTAATGACACGTATGTCTTTACTATAAACAGCCAAAAATCTTTTTTTAATCACTTTTTTCTGATAGTTTTCTAAATCAAGTGTTTTAAGATAATGTTTGAGCTCTATAATGCTCTCTTCTTTTTGAGTATTGGTCTGTTTTGTTTCAATTGTTTCTATTTCATGAATCGTTTGAGAAGCTTCTGATGCTAGTTTTGCATTTATTAGCTCTAAAATATTTTTAAGCTGTTCATCTTTTGAACTATAAACTTGCTCAATCTTTGCCATCTCATCACGAAGCATCTGCTCTTTATCATCTATGAGTTTATCTATCTTAATTTCGAGTTGGACTATCTTCTCTTTAAGTTGCTGGTTCTCTTTTTGATATAAACCAAGCACCATAGCAACCGTAGTCTTTTGTTTTACCTGTACAACTGGTACTACTTTTTCTTTTGCAAGTGATGCTTTTTTATCATTATGAATTTTATTTCTTAGCTCTGTGTCTAATGAACTTCGAGTTACAATGATATATGTAATACCGTCTTCTATAATATAGTTGAGTTTTTTATTACGAAGTTTTGAATTTATCATCTCTTTTGACATTTTAAAATGTTTGGAGTATTCATCTAAGGTTAATCTCATAGTGTTCCTTTTTATATAATTGAGTTGTAGTTAATATTTGGAGGGTTAATAATTCCAGGTTTCCTTAACCAGATTAAGCATCCTTGTTTTTCATTACCATGTTTATCTTTAAAGTGTTGGAGCGTCGACTTCTTCAGTTCTCTTTTTGTGAGCAGTGTATTGAAGTCTTTATGTAGTGTAAGAAACTTTTTTAGATTTGCATATGCTATATCTGAAACCATTACAGTTGAGATGGTAAAGCCTTTTATCTCTAAGTATCTTGCACAGTCGTTAAGCCCATCCCCTATAAAGTTTTTACTACCAAGTATATCTTTAAATTCATTCACTTCACCCGTGTGCGCAGCTATTCTAATACCTTCAAAATAGTTATATTTTTTTGAAATATATTCTGAAAAATCATTAAAACTTAAACCAAGAATTGGACCAAATCCCTTGAGTCTTGGATTTAAAATGCAGTAAAAACCATCACCAGTTGACACATAGCCTATGATGAACTTTGACAAAGGTGTGTTGGAGTTAAGTAACATCTTCTCTATCATCTTTTTAAAGCTTTTTGTTAAAAACACTACTATCTCAAGTTGCTGTGCAGATGTTAGTTGTGAAAAGTTGATGATATCTATAAGAACAATATCTGTAATTAGGGCTTTTGTCATTGTATTTTCAACTTCATTTTTATAGGTATTTTAGCATAAAGTTCTTTTAAATGAACTTTTTCCTATAATAACAAAATTAAATTTTTAGAGGTGAGTTTTTATGAGTAATGGTATTTTAGATATTGTAAAACCTGGAGTTCTTTTTGGCGAGGATGTTCAAAAGGTGTATGAGCATGCAAAAAAAGTAGGCTTTGCTATTCCAGCTGTAAATGTAGTAAGTACAGACTCAATTAACGGTGTAATTGAAGCCGCTGCAAAAGTTAACTCTCCTGTTATCATTCAGTTTTCTAATGGTGGGTCATCTTACTATGCTGGCAAAGGCTTAAGTAATGAGAATGAAAAAGCAGCGATAATTGGTGCTATTTCAGGTGCTTTACATACTCACATGATGGCTGAGGCTTATGGCGTTGCTGTTATCCTCCATACTGACCATGCTGCAAAGAAACTACTTCCTTGGATAGATGCTCTCCTAGATGCAGGTGAAGCTCACTTTGCAAAAGAAGGAAAACCACTTTTTTCTTCACATATGTTAGACCTCTCTGAAGAGCCATTAGATTACAACATCTCTACTTGTAAAGCTTATTTAGAGCGTATGAGTAAAATTGGTATGAGTATAGAGATCGAACTTGGTTGTACAGGTGGAGAAGAGGATGGTGTTGATAACACAGATATGGATAACTCACTTCTTTATACACAACCAGAAGATGTATGTTTAGCTTATGAAGTTTTAGGAAGTGTTTCTCCTCACTACACGATAGCAGCTTCATTTGGAAATGTTCATGGCGTTTATAAGCCAGGAAATGTCTCCTTAACTCCTAAAATCCTCGATAACTCTCAAAAATACATTAACGAAAAGCATGGAACTAGTGATAAACCAGTTAATTTTGTATTTCATGGTGGTTCAGGTTCTGAACCAAGTGAAATTAGTGAAGCTATCGGTTATGGTGTTATAAAGATGAACATAGATACAGATACTCAGTGGGCGACATGGCTTGGTACTAAAAACTATGTAGAAAAATACAATGCTTATTTGCAGTCGCAAATAGGAAACCCAGAGGGTGAAGATAAACCAAACAAAAAGTACTATGACCCTAGAAAATGGCTACGTGCAGGTCAAGAAACTTTAGTAGATAGAGTTGTTCAAGCATTTAAAGACTTAAATGCGATGGATAGAAACTAAAACCAATAGACTAAAGGTGCCCTAAAGCAGATGCTTTAGTCTATTTAAGTTAAAACGCCAGAAGAGTTTTTCGTCAAACTCTTTGTGCATCTTCATTCTTTTTAAAATCTCTTTTTCTGATAAATCTTCACTACTTTCGTTTAAAACATCATCTAATATTTTTTTAAGTTTCGCTTCTGACTCATCAGTCCTATCATCATCTTTAAGTTGTTCATTTGGTAAAAAAGCCCATATTTTCCAGATGCTTAAAACTAGAAAGAGTATAAAAAAGAGCATCATTAATGTTTGTATATTTAATTCCATACAACTATTATAGACTATTTTGGATAAAATTGCATCTATGAATGATAAAGTATTTACAAAACCGATAAAAAAACAGTTTGAGTTTGATGAAGAGGTTGCTGCTGTTTTTGACGATATGTTAGAACGTAGTGTTCCTTTTTATAAAGAGAGCCAAAAAATCACACAATTTTTTACACACAAAAATTTAAGTGAGGGTGGCTTAGTTTATGATCTTGGTTGTTCTACAGCTTCTCTTCTTTTAAATATTCATAGAGATTTACAAGTAAACGCGACACTTGTAGGATTAGATAACTCAGAGGCGATGTTAAAACAAGCAAAACGCAAGTGTGAGGCTTATGGTGCGAACATAGAAGTAGTAAACGCGGACATCTTAGAGTATGAGTATAAAAAAGCAGATGTATTTATTAGTAACTACACCTTGCAGTTTATACGACCACTTGTTCGCGAAGAGCTTGTAAAACTAATAGCAGCTAGTTTAAAAGAAAAGGGTGTTTTTATCTTTAGTGAAAAAGTTATAAGCCATGAAGCAAAACTTAACAAAGATCTTATTGAATGTTATTATGATTTTAAAAAAACACAGGGTTATTCAGAGTATGAGATTATGCAAAAACGTGAGGCATTAGAAAATGTACTTGTTCCCTATAGTGAAGATGAGAACATTAAAATGGCAAAAAATGCTGGGTTTAAACACTGTGAAGTATTATTTCGTTGGGCAAACTTTGCGACTTTTATCGCTATAAAGTAGCCCCTTACTTTTGCTTTTTATCATCAGCACCAAAGATCTTAGCCCCAATACTATCTACACTAAACACAACAACTACACCTATCCCTATAATAGTTGTTATAACAAAAAATACAATTAATCCTGTACTCATTTATTCTCCTTTGATAGACTTAGTTTATGCAAGAAATCTAATACACATTACCAGTAGGCTCGGGCTCTTTTTTCTTTAAAGCTTCACCCATCTCTTTATAGGTTATGATATCATCTTCTCCACACTCTTTGTGGTAGTATCCTTGAAGGTCATAGTACTCTTTACAGTCACTATAGTATTTCGCAGAGATTCCATGTTTGTTAATACAGCCACTTAAAAGTAGACTAAACATTATTAATAGACTTATTTTTATCATATTTATTACAAGCATATTTTATACCTAAACTTTAAAAGTCTCTTTTGTTTTACAAAATTCAGTTAAAAAACATTTCTGACAGTCAGGATTTTTAGCCTTACATATATAACGACCAAATAAAACCATACCTTGATGCAAAGCATGTAAGTCGTTTTTGAACTTTTTTACAAGGGTGGATTCTGTTGCAGTTGCAGTTTTGTCATCGCTGAGACCAAGTCTATGGGCAACACGAAAAACATGAGTATCAACAGCCATAAGGTTAGCACCTGTGTATTCTATCATCACAACATTAGCAGTTTTTTGACCTACACCTGCGAGTGTCTGTAACTCTTTTACATCGAGTGGCACTTCACCACCGTAAGCTTCTTCAACTCTTTGTGCCATAGCAATGATATTTTTTGCTTTGTTATTAAAAAATGAGCAAGAGTTTATAAAAGATTTTACATCATCAAGCTCGGCGTTTGCTAACTCTTTTGTCCCAGGGTATTTCTTAAAGAGAGGAGGTGTTAAAATATTTACTCGTTTATCAGTACACTGAGCTGAGAGTGCAACTGCCACCACTAACTCATAAGCATTTGTATAAGAAAGCTCGGTGACAGCATCATCATAACGCTCTATAAAGAGCTGGTGAATTGCTAATATTTCTTTTTTTGTGGCTTTTTTTATCATAACGGTATTTTAGCATTGTTTATGATATAATCAACTAAAGTTATTATAAAATACAAGGATTACTAATGGGCGTTCTTTCACTCTTTTCATCAAAAACAAAAAAACAAAAAAACAAAACGACTAGTACGAATAAAATTTTTGATCAGTACCTCAATAAAAACTTTTATGAAGAAATAGTTGATAGCTCAAAATCTATGATTCTTTACTATTTTCAAGGTCAAGGTTGGATTGGTGCAAATAAAGTTTTTTTTGAGACTATGAACTATAGAGATATAAATGAATTTACATCTAAAAACGATAGTATTAGGGATCTGTTCTTAAGTGAGAGTGAAGAGATATTTACAGAGTCTGATAAATCATGGTTAGACTATATAAAAAAATATCAAAGCTCAGGCTACCGAGTGACAATGGCAAAAGAGAAGGGTGAAGTTGTTGTGATAGATGCAAAGTGTCATATATCAGCAGAAAATAAAAACTTTTATATCTTAGAGTTAGAAGATGTGACAAAACTACATGATGCCCAACTTAAAACACAAGAAGTGGAAAAGTTGAAAACCCGTTTTTTGGCGAATATTGGACATGAATTTCGTACTCCTATGAATGGGATATTAGGTTTTATAGAACTTTTCGAGAATACAGAATTAAATGAAAATCAAAATGAGTATATCAATATGATTAGCAAGTCTTCTAAAAGTCTTATGCAAAATATTGAAACACTTTTAGAACTCTCACAACTTCAGGGCGGTCGGTTAGAAATTGACTCTAATGAGTTTAATATATTGACTGAGATGGAAGATCTCGCATATACTTTTTATCAAAATGGATTAGAAAAAGGGATAAAGGTACTTACTTTCATTGATCCAAAATTACCACAAGAACTCTATTCTGATGCAAAAAAGATCAACCAAATTATGTTCTCTCTTGTTCAAAATGCAGTTAAATTTACACCAAAAGGTGGAAAGGTTATTATCGAAGTGAAACTACTCAAACGCCAAAAAAATGGTGATTGTAGTATAGGCTTTAGTGTTAGAGATACAGGTAAAGGAATCTCTTTAGAGCAAATAGCACTTATTAATGAACCTTTTACTTCAGGAGCACAGGCCGATGAGAGACTTGGAGTTGGCTTAGCTCTTTCTCATGGTTTAGTAAAACTTTTTGCTTCAAACCTTCACATACAGTCAAAAGAAGATGCTGGAACATATGTAAACTTTGTTTTAGATTTTAAAGCTGCGCGTGGGCAAAACTATAAAATGATGCCAAAAAGAAGAGTAAAAGTTCTTTTACTCGACCAAAAGAAAGTGGAAGAAGCAAACTTCTTAACCATATACCTTCGTTCATTTGCACTCGATGTAGTAAAATCAAACCAACTTGATAAAAATGTTTATGATGGGATAGATGCTTTATATGTTGTAGCAAATCAAGGTGATTCTTCTTGGATGTTAGAACTTGGAACTTACTCTAAAAAAACACCAGTGATATTACTACTTGAAGAAAATGAAAAATTACAAACAAAATTGACTCATATTGTAAACGAAGTTATAAGAAAACCTCTTCTCCCAAGTTGTGTTGCAAAGCATCTCTACTCTGTAAGTGCTATAAGTATGAAAGAGACATCAAAAAGTGCTGTTACAATTAAAGGTCAGATAAATGCTCTTGTTGTTGAGGATAACAATATCAATCAAAGACTCATCCAGATACTTCTTCAAGGGTATGATATCTCAGTGACTACAGCATCAACTGGTGTAGAAGCTGTTTATCAATGTAATAAAAATAAGTTTAATATTATTTTTATGGATATTGATATGCCAGAGAAGAATGGTATAGAAGCGACAAAAGAGATAAAAGAGAGCATGAATATGAATAAATTAACACCAATTGTAGCTTTAACAGCGATGGCAATGGAAGGTGATAAGGAGATGCTTATACAAAATGGACTCGATGATTATATGGCTAAACCTTTGACTCGTGAGAAGCTAGAATATATGTTATATAAATATCTTAAGAAATAATGACTGTTTAATAACTATTAGTTAATTCATATTAAACTTCTTGTATAAAAAAAAGGAATATGAATGAAACTAGCTACAAAATTTTTATCTGCATTATTACTTACTGGAGTTGTTGCTTCAGCTAATACTCTTGTAACAGTAAACGGAAAAGCAATTACACAAGAAGCAGTTGATACTGAACTTATGAATGCTACACAGGGGAGATTTAACCAAGTCCCAGTAGAAAAACAAGCCCAATTTAGACAACAAGTGCTGCAACAGTTAATTGCTAAGGAACTTATCTATGGTGATGCACAAAAAACAGGTATTTTAAAAACTAAAGACTATAAAGAAGAATACAAAAAGCTTGAAGAACGTATGAAAAAAGAATTAGCTATTCAAGTATGGCAGAAAAAAGTTGTAGATGGTATTAAAATTTCAGATGCTACACTTAAAGATTATTATAATAAAAACAAAGAAGAATTTAACGAAAAAGAAGCGGTGCATGCTCGTCATATCTTAGTAAAAGAAGAAGCAGATGCTAAAGCAATCATCAATGAGTTAAAACCATTAAGTGGACAAAAACTACAAACAAAATTTGAAGCTCTTGCAAAAGAAAAGTCTACTGGACCTAGTGGACAAAAAGGTGGAGATTTAGGTTTCTTTGCTCAGGGACAAATGGTTCCTGCATTTAATGATAAAGTATTTACTATGAAAGTTGGTACTATAACTATGTCTCCTGTTAAGACACAGTTCGGATATCACATCATTTATTTACAAGAGAAAAAAAATGCAGCAACTAAAAGTTTTGCAGAAGTTAAGCCTGCTATTGAGCAACGCCTAAAAATGGAAAAGTTCAAGTCTGTAATGCAAGACAAGATGAAAGCACTTGAGAAAAAAGCTGTTATTAAATAGATAATTCCGTTTGTATAAAATCTCTCCCATTTCAAAGCTTACTTTAGACGGGCGAGATTTTTTTATAAAAAGAGATGATATAATAGACCCTTATCTCTCTGGAAACAAGTATAGAAAACTCTATACTCTTTTACAAACTCCCAAAAATACTTATACTAAAGTGATCTCCTATGGTGGCATTCAATCTAATGCTATGCTCGCACTCGCTGCAATATGTAAACACAAAGAGTGGCAGTTTACCTACTATACTAAAAAAATAAGTCCTATAGTTAAAGCACAAGAGTATGGAAACTATTATGAAGCACTCTCTCTTGGTATGGAAGTAGTAGAACTTCAATATGATATGTATAAAGAGTATATATCTAGCCTGCGTTTATCTTTAGATGAAAATACTTTACTGATAGACCAAGGGGGCGCAGATACAGATGCAAAAGAGGGTTTGGAAGTTTTAGCATTGGAGATAAGAGAGCAGTTTAAACAAAAAGAGTTTTCCCATATAAAAGCTATATCTACACCATCAGGTACAGGAACAACTGCACTCTATCTCGCACTCTCCCTACCTGAGTATACAATTTATACAGTACCCTGCATCGGTGATAGTGAGTATCTAAAAGTTCAGATGCAAGCACTACATTCAATTCCCAAAAATTTAATAATATTAGAGCCAAAAAAAAAGTATCATTTTGCCAAACTTTATGATGAGTTTTTAGAGATATATAATAAGCTCAAAGAGAGTGGAATTGAGTTTGATTTACTTTATGCACCCTCAATGTGGTTGTCCCTCTTAGGAGAGACTTCACAGAGTGTTCTATATGTACATAGTGGAGGATTGAGCGGAAATGTTAGTATGCTTGAGAGGTACAAGCATAAATGTTAATCTATAAAAGTTACAGATTCACTTAGATTTACACGTTTAGGTTGGTAAGAATTGATTTTTGCTTCTTTATCCGCATAACCAAGAACTACACTATATAAAAGTGCTATGTTGTCTGGAACTTCGAGTGCTTGTGCTACAACACGACCAAACTCAGTAGTAGAACCTTGAGGACAAGAGTCTATGCCAAACTCTTGTGCTGCAAGCATGATACTTTGCATATATGCACCACAGTCTATAAGTGCACCTTGTGAACCATCGATATTTGATTTATTTGTAAATACAAAAATTACAGTCTGTGCACCAAACCATCTAAAGTTATCTTTCCACATCTCTATGCGTGTATCATTATCTTTTCTATCTACTTCCATGAGTTTATAAAGGCCAGAACCTGTTACTATTCGACGCTTTTTATATGGATTTGTCCATTTTACTGGATAGTACTGGATAAACTGATCGTTTGTTACACCCTCATCCATTTTAGCAATGACTGCATCACCAACTTTTTTGAGTGTGTCAGCATTGCTAACAGCATAAGTAGTCCACGGTTGCATGTTTGCACCACTTGGAGTCATACCTGCAGCTGTCAGTATTTTTTCTAGTGTTTCTTGAGATATTTTTTTGTCATTGTACGCTCTTTTTGAAGAACGATTTTGTAAAGCTTCTAAAACAGTTGGCATATACAATCCTTTAATGAAATTATAGTGAAATAATATTAAGAAATTTATAAAAGTTGGATATGAATGTAATTATGTAATTAACTTGACAAAGAGTGACTCAACTTGCTATAATTAAGTTAAACAAAGGAGATACATTATGAATAATAATATTTTTGAAAAATTAACACATAACTTAACACAAGCAATAGAGAGTGCTATATCTTTAGCATTGCATAACAAAAACCAAGAGGTACAGAGTGTGCACTTTTTATGGGCACTACTTACAAACTCTGATTCTATTTTAAACCAGATGCTACGAAAGATGAATGTAGATAAAATTGCGATGGAGTTGGATATAAAAAGTTTGAGTGAGAAACTGCCAAAGTCTTCAGGTGTAACTAAAGAGAGTATACGACTCTCAAAAAGTTTTGTGGAGACCTTAGAAAAAGGTGTTGGACTTATGGCACAAAATGGAGACTCATTTTTAGCCGTAGACACTTATATACTTGCAAATATAAATTCTGAGCCATATTCAAGCATACTTCCAAAGTATATAGATATGTTAGAACTGACTAAGAATATAGAAGCATCACGTGGTGGAGCAAAGATAGACTCGCAAAGTGCAGATGAAACACTAGATTCACTTTCAAAGTATGGGATAGACTTAACGAGTGAGGCGGCTGAGGGTAAACTCTCTCCTGTAATTGGACGTGATGAAGAGATAACACGCATGATGCAAATTCTCATCCGTAAAACAAAAAATAATCCTATACTCTTAGGTGAACCTGGAGTGGGTAAAACAGCTTTAGTCGAAGGACTTGCTCAAAAGATTCATGCAGGAGATGTTCCAACTTCACTACAAAATAAACGATTAATAGCACTTGATATGAGTGCACTTATCGCAGGGGCAAAGTATAGAGGAGAGTTTGAAGATAGACTTAAAGCTGTTATAGAAGAGGTAAAGGAGAATGGAAAGATTATTCTCTTTATAGATGAAATTCATACAATTGTTGGTGCTGGAGCAGGTGAGGGTGGTATGGATGCTGCAAATATCTTAAAACCAGCACTTGCAAGAGGTGAGCTTAATACCATTGGTGCGACAACACTTAAAGAGT
>DQSP01000142.1 GCA_015663215.1 Sulfurimonas sp. | reverse complement strand
TGAAGCTACTAGTAGCTCCTTCTGATTTTGCCTCACATTAGCCCTCTTTTTGATATTCTGAAGTTGGTGTTATTTTTAACTAAGGACTTATATATAAGAGATTATAGCTATTTTTTGTGGTGACTTTGTGGTTAAACTTTACGTATATGTATAGCCTTGCTAGCTATGAGTGAACGCCATAACCACTCTAATAGTCCAATAGTAAAAAATTTAAACCAGAAAATACTAAGAAAAACCTGTAAAGTATAGAGAAAAAGTGCCAAGAGAGAAATCTGGACTAAACCCATAGTTCCAAAGTATTTTCTTATGAATAATCCTTTAATATAATTCAAAGTAATTATTATTATAATTCAACTATTAAATTAAAAAGGAAAATTACTATGATAAAATTTATTTTACTAATGATAAGCACAATAGTTATAATATATGCAAATGATATGGTACATAACTTTGCTAAAAATGATGAGTGTCAAAGCTGCCATAGCCAAATTTACAATGAGTTTAAGGGCTCAATGCATGCTAACTCTATCCCGCAAAACGATTCTATACACAATGCAGTATGGAGTAAACATCCACACAACAAAAAAGAGCAACACTATGCATGTGGTAAGTGCCATACACCAGCGGCAGATGATCTTGATAAAATGATGACTAAAGGTATAAAAGTCTTACCAGATGAGACTAATGAGAGTCACAGTGATGGTATCTCTTGTGCATACTGTCATAGAATAGAGAGTATAAAAAAAGGTAAAAAGTTTAACACAAACATTATCTCTACAAAAGAGAAGAGCTATAATAGTACAAGAATGGAACATGCGGAGTCACCATTTCATGACATAGTTACAAATGAAAATCACATTATGCAAAATGGTAATGTTTGTATTGGGTGTCATTCACACAAGGCAAATAAATCTGGTCTAAATGTCTGCTCAACAGATATAGCAAACGAGATGGATGGTGCTAACTGTGTAAGTTGCCATATGCCAAAAGTCAAAGGCAGCGTTTCAGATATGACAGATAGAAAAATACATACTTTTCACGGTTTTGCAGGAAGTCATTTTCACTCTGATATGCTTCAAAAGTATGTCAATATTTCCCTTTTAAGAGAGATTAACGACTTTATCGTGAATGTTGACAACCAAACATCTCATGCACTTTTACTGCACCCACTAAGAACTGCAGTATTAAAAGTAAGTGTACATAGAGATGGAAAAATCATAAAACTAAAAGATGAGATTTTTGTACGAGTTATAGGACACAATGGTAAACCGGCTATGCCTTGGAAGGCAACAACGACATTACGAGACACTATGATACAAGCAAATGAAAAAAGAAGTGTAAAGTATAACTTTTCACTTCAAAAAGGAGATAGTGTAGAAGTGATACTTGGTTGGTATCTTGTTAATCCAAAAGCAGTTAAAAAACTCAAGCTACAAGATAAAAAGATTGCAACAGAGTTTGTAGAGTTTAAGAAAGAGAGCTTTAGCTTTTAATCTTTATGTGTTGAATTTCAGCCTATTCACTCGAGAGCTTCACTCTCACTACAATACTTGGCACTTAGGTGCTGCTACTTACTTTGGTAAAAGAGTTTTTGCAATAATGAATGATGGGTTTAAACTCCAACATCATGCTATGGAGTTTGATTTAGAGCTAGAAACTTCCATAGGAAGTTTCTTACTTATTGTTTAGCTCTCTTTTTGCCATTATCTCAAATAAAATTGGAATGATTACTAGACTTAGTATAGCTGAGCTTACAATTCCACCAAGCATAGGAGCTGCGATGCGTTGCATCACTTCACTTCCTATACCGTGTGTGTACATGATGGGAGCAAGCCCTGCAAGTATGGCAAAAACTGTCATGAGTTTAGGGCGAACACGTTGTACTGCACCCTCGTATATAGCCTCATTTAGCTCTTTGAGTCCAAACTCTTTAGCATACTTCTCTTTAGCTTCATCGACTGCCTCTTGAAGATAGACTATCATCACGATGGCAGTTTCAGCGGCTACTCCAAGTAGGGCTAAAAACCCGACTATTACAGCTATACTCATAGCAAAGTTGAGCATATCTACATAAATAAGCCCACCTAAAAGTGCAAAAGGTAGAGTAAAAAAGACTATGAGTGTTGGCAGCATTTTTCCAAGTGCAAAATAGATAAGCACTAAGATAGAGAGTAAAACTCCTGGAATAATCCAAACTATCTTTTTCATAGCACTATCAAGATACTGTGACTGTCCCGCCCACTCTATATAATAACCTGGCTCAAAACTTATCTCATCAATATACTTCTGTGCAGCTGTTACATACTCTTTGGCCGTAATGCCCTCTTGAGGTGTTATGTATATAAAAGTAACAGGTGTAGCCATTTCACTTTTTATAACTGAGGCAGACTGTTTGTAGTAAATCTTTGCAAAAGTGCTAATAGGCACAAATCCAAGCTCTGTTTTAATCATGATGTTTTTTATAGACTCTATACTTCTTCTCTCATCACCCTCTAAACGCAGGGCAATAGGGTAGCGTTCAAGCCCTTTATACATAGTAGAGACTTTGAGCCCTCCTATGGCCAAAGATGTGTACTCTAAAAGAGTATTTTTACTCATACCGTAACGCTGCATAGATTCTTCATCTAAATCAAGATAGATAAAATAACCGGTACTTGCTTGATCTGCAAAAACTGAGAGTGTTTTATCGTAAGCGCGAAGTTTTTCTTCTATGATTTTTCCATATTTTTGTAGACCCTCTGCGTTTTGACCATAGAGTTTGATACCGATAGGTGTACGGATACCACTAAGAAGCATATCTATACGACCACGGATAGGATAGGTCCATGAGTTTGTGAGTCCTGGAACCTGCAGGGCATCCTCCATCTCTTGACGAAGAGAGTCATATGTTACTCCCTCTCTCCACTCACTCTGTGGTTTGAGGCTTATGATAGTCTCAAGCATTCCAAGTGGGGCTGGGTCAGTTGCAGTTCCTGCACGACCAGCTTTACCAAAGACCATAGAGACTTCAGGAAAGGATTTAATGATAGCATCTGTCTTTTGTGTAAGTGCCTTTGCTTGATCGACTGAGATACCATAAGGTGTAACAGGCATATACATAAAAGTTTGCTCATTAAGCATCGGCATAAATTCCCACTTTAGAGAGTTGAAAAGTGGATACATATATCCCAAAGAGACTAAAACTAGGGCAATGACTAGATACTTGAGCTTCAGACCATAAACAATGATAGGATGATACAACCAGATAAAAAATCTATTTAAAGGGTTTTTGTTTTCAGCAATAATCTTGCCTTTGACAAAAAATACCATTAAAACAGGCACAAGAGTGATACTTAAAATCGCTCCAGCAGCCATGGCAAATGTTTTTGTGTAAGCCAGTGGTGTAAAAAGCAGTCCCTCTTGACCTGAAAGTGCAAAGATAGGTAAAAAAGAGACTACAATGAGTGAAAGTGCAAAGAAAATCGGACGGCCAACAAGCTGAGATGATTTTAGTATAATTGCTATTCTCTCTTCATTTGTAGGCATTCGACCCTCTTTTACTTCAAACTTATGGAGCATCTTATGGGCATTTTCTATCATAACAATAGAGGCATCCACCATGGCACCGATGGCAATGGCAATTCCCCCAAGACTCATAATGTTAGAGCCAACACCAAAAAGCTTCATTAAAGCGAAAGTTGCCCCAACAGTAAGTGGTAAAACGATGAGCACTATAAGCGAAGAACGAAAGTGAAGTAAAAATAGTCCAATAACGATAATAACAATGATACTCTCTTCTATAAGTGTTCCCTTGAGTGTCTCGACTGCCCCATCTATAAGACCTGAACGATCATAAACAGTAGTAACATCTACACCCTCAACTTTTAAGTCATTCATCTTCTCTTTGATTCGCTCTATCGCAGAGTAGACATCTTCACCATAACGCACAAGTACAATTCCACCGACTACTTCACCCTCACCATTTAAGTCAGCCATCCCACGACGAGGTGCTGGTGTGAGTTCTACTCGAGCTATATCTGCGATAGTAAGGGGAACTCCCCCTTTTGTGGTGATGACAAGCTTACGAATATCATCAAGGTTCTTCACATAACCCTTAGCTTGAACTATCCACTCAAAACCATTTTCTATAACTATACGCCCACCCATATCATTGTTATTGTTTTTGAGTACTTTTGCTATATCTTGGATGCTTAAATTGTACTTGATTAGCTTATCATTAGGTATTGTCACCTGGTAAGTTGGTACAAAACCACCTACACTTGCAACCTCACTCACCCCATCAACACCCATAAGTGCATACTTATAGTAGTAGTCTTGAATGGTTCTAAGTTCTGAAAGGTTTTTTGTTTTAGAACTTAAAGCATATTCATAAACCCAACCAACACCACTTGCATCAGGTCCAAGTGTAACACTCATATTTGAGGGAAGACTTGACTGTACTGAAGCGAGTTGTTCTAAAACACGACTTCTTGCCCAGTAGAGATCAGTATCATCTTTAAAGATAATGTAGATAAG
>DQSP01000097.1 GCA_015663215.1 Sulfurimonas sp. | reverse complement strand
TTATTAGCGAAGATGAAAAACTCACTTTTAACTTGATGCCTTTTCGTATACATATCGCACACCTAAATGCAAAAACAATAAGCAAGAACTTAAGTGCTATAAGAAGTTTTGTCTCCTACTTAAACGAAAATGCTATGATAGTTACATTAGAATCTGATGATAGTGTAAAAGTAGCCAAAACTCTTCCAAAACCCATCGCACATAAATACATACTTCAGGCAATAAATGGAGCTAAACTCAAAGAAAAACTTGTAGTAGTAATGTTGTACACTTTGGGTTTACGTATATCTGAACTTGTATCCCTTAAACTTGAAGACATGAGTGAGAGCTGGATTCGTGTTATAGGTAAGGGAAACAAAGAAAGAAATGTGCCACTTTTAGACTCTACAAAAGAGCTAATTGATGAGTATTTATCATCTTTTGTTACAAAAAAATTCCTTTTTGAGAAAAATGGCGAAAAATTAAGCGAAAATAGTCTAAGATATATGGTTAATAAAGTCTTTAGAGATGTTTCACTCAAAGTAACACCTCACCAACTTCGACACTCGTATGCAACTTCCCTTTTAAATGGAGGTGCTCCAATTGTCGATGTTAGTGAATTACTGGGGCATTCATCTATGGCTACAACACAAATATATACTAAATTAGGCAGTGCATTGAAACAACAAAACTATAACAAAGCACATCCACTTTGCGGAGTGGATGAGTAGTGTTAGATACGTTCTTAGAAGCTTTATACAATAAAGTTTTTGTCAATATCGTTGTTAAACGTGCATCGACTGATGTATATATAGAAGTATGCTCAAAAAAAGGTGTCACTGATCATGCAAAAGAGAGCTTTGATACAACACAGCTGAGCAATGAGTTGATGGAGTTTGTAAACTCTTACACAAAAGAGTCTCCATTTTTTTATATCTCATTTTTAGATACCTCAGTTGATCAAGGTGCTCTTCCGACCTGTGAGAAAAACAAACTTGAATTTTACGAAGATATAAGTGCCTCCGAATACAAGTGTCATGATAAAAAATGGACATACTACACTGCAAAATCAGAACTCTATGCGATAGAAAAAAAGTATGCAAATATAGGTATAGATTTTATGTTTTCACCTTACTCTCTTATTAGTCGGTTTTTTAAAGACAAAATATCTAGTAGCTTAGCAATGTATATTTTACTACAAGATAGTTTTATAACTTTAGCCATTTTTGATCAGGGTTCTTTACTGTATGGGGAGCATTTAGATATGGAAACTACAAGTGAAGTTGAAGATGAAATTCTGGCTTCAATAGATATTGAAGAAGATATAGATTTAGAGATAGAGCAGAGTATTAACCTCGAAGATGTTGATATAGATGATGTTATTGAAGACTTAGATGATTTTGGTGACATTGAAGATTTAGACTCCATAGAAGATATAGATGAGTTTTCTCAAAACAAAGATTTAGAAGAAGAACTCACTGATGTTGTTGAAGAGCTAGAAGAAGAGGAAACTGAGGGTAGTTTTAATGAAGACTATCAACGCTTTTCACTTATTCAAACCTCTTTAAGTCACTTTTACAATAATGAAAAATATGAGAGTACATTTGTTGAAACAGTTTATATCGCAGATGGTATTGGTGTAAGTAATGACTTAAAACATTATCTTGAAGAAGAGATGTTCTTAAATGTTTATCTTCGACGTATGGATATAGCGATGGAAGTATGTGAACTAGCAAAAGAAGAGTTAAGCTTATGATACATAGTTATATAAGACCAAGAAAGAAGAGCCTGTTTACTCAAGAGATACAGTTGTTACTGAGTTTTTTTAGCATCACACTTATAATGCTCTTTTTCACATATACTTTTCTACTCTATAAAAATTATGTTTTTATAGAAGAAAAAAATACTAAAGTTCTTGCAAAAGTAAACTTAGAAAAATCATTTGTAAAAATGAAAGCACAAATTCACTACATTGAGCAACAAGAATATTTAAGTGAAAAAATATACACAAAAAATAGAGTTTTAAAAGATTCTATAACAAACCTGTTTGACCTTGTTCCATCGCGGATAACTCTTTCAGAAGCTAAACTGCTTGAAAATGGTCTTATTCTCTATGGTATTACACCAAATAAAGATATATATAACTTTATGCTTCAAGCACCTCTGCGTTCTATATTTCACAGAACATACAGTAGTTTTTATCCTGCACAAAATGGTTGGTTACATTTTGTCTCAACCAACTACATAGATGAGATGGAGCTTAGCGATGAAAAATAGCATATCTCGTCAGCATATTTACTTAATATTTTCGTCACTATTCTTACTACTTTTTGTGCTTGTTTTTGCCTTTGGAGTACTTATACCTGAGGGTAAAGAGTATAGAATAAAGCGTATTGATTTAAAAAAGACAAGTAAAGAGTTGTATGAGTATCAAAATTTTCATGATGAAACTTTTGATACACTCAAAACATTACAAGGTAAAGATAGAAGGATTATCACTGCATTTGATACGACTTTTAATCCTGAACGTTTTGAAAAACAGAATAAAGGGTACTTTTCACAACTAAGTATCTCGGCATTAGATTTTTCAGGTTTAGAAGACAACTTCGCTGTGTATGAAGTCAATACCACTTCACAGATTAATTCTCCTGCTAGTTTTTATAACTTTTTAGATGCAGTCAATAAAAGTGACTGGATTATAGCTATCAACTTCCCTATCAACTTTAAACGCGATGGCGAACTCATAATGTCTTCGTTTACTATGAAAGTTTATGCTAACAATAAAGATAAAAATTCAAGTGCTTCACTGTCAGAAGCTAAATAAGCTCTAAGTTTAGGTTCTACTTTTAGTAAACGTAACTTCTCTTTTATCTTCTTATCTATACTTTGAGCTTTAAAATAGGGTGTAATACAGA
>DQSP01000163.1 GCA_015663215.1 Sulfurimonas sp. | reverse complement strand
TCGATGATATTTTAATTCATAATGCTATTAGCCAAATCGCCAATTTTTCATTGATTCATAGGGAAACTGGGTAGGTTTTTGGCTATGGTGTTGGAATAAGAGTTGTAGGTAAAGGAAGCTTACCGTTAACACCTTCATGATTATGAGAAAATTCAAGTTTAATTGAGGGGTTCGCTTTAATCTCTTTAACCACTGCATCAACATAATAAGCACGGGTAAGCTTAATCTGTTTAACCGTGTTTTGAGAGTTTTTAACAATTGAATCCAGTGTTGACTGTTCTGTGATATACGGAATAAAGAAAAAAAGGCTCAATAACATGGCAAGTGCCGAGAGAACAATGGCTCTTATAATATTAATGTTATTTTCGTTTTTTATCTTCATTTTTATCTTGGAATTATATTAAACAAAACTTTATAACGTACCATCAACCACATCCATACAAATACCAAAGTATGTCCTAAAGTATTGACCCAAATATCATCTCCACCAAACCAAACAATATTAGCTATCACAATACAAGCATACACATGTAAAATAAATACATACAATGATGCTTGTCCTAGAGGAATAAAAAACCAGCCAAACAATTTGTTTATTGGTTTCCAAAAGTAAGAAAGCATTCCATAAGAGACCACTAAAACTGCAAAATCATTCATAAGCCTTCCAAAGCCTAAGGTGTTTTTGTCAAAAAGAATTTTATATATTTTTTTAAATACATCTGCCTCAATAAAGTGTAATTTCATCGCATCTGAAAGCTGTGGAATTGGGTTATTATAAGTAAAAAATAAAAACCCTAAAAAGAACATAAAAATAGTCCAAAAAGCAACAGCACCTTTTTTAGAATGAAAAAAGTTCCATATTTCATGACGATAATAACCAATAACCAAACCATGTACAAAAAGAATTTGCCATGTTAACAAAGGAAAGGCATACTCAAACTGAGCACCGATAGGACGTACGTGAAAACCATTGTTTCCAAAATATATAATCCAAGACAAAGACAATACAACACCATATCTTTTCTTAGAGAGTAACCATAAAACAAATGGAGAAATCATTAAGAGTACAACATAAAGTCCTAAAATTTGAAATTGATGTGGTCCATAACGTAAAAGAAAGAACTTAGCAATAATAATGTCATGATATTCTGCGAACTTAGACAAAACGGGATAAAGCTCATAAACTTTACCTCCATAAGTAGTAAAAGTCATTACCTCTTTTGCATCAATAAACGGTATAAAATTAATTAACAGTACAGAAATAATAACAAATAAAGAAGTTCTGTAAAGTAAAAAAGCCCTATTAAATTGTTTGTTAGCTGTAATTCCAAAACCATCATGTTCCATTCGTAAACGTGAAAGCATTCCTAATATAAGTCCAGACAAAAGCACAAAACCTTCTGCCCCTGTAACCATACCAAAACGCTCCCATGCCACATAATTATAAAGAGAAGTCATTTGAATGTGTACCGTAATCAAAATCAGCATAACAAAACCACGAATAAAATCTACTCGTAAATCTCGTTTTCCACTGTTATCATACTGTAGAGCTGAAAATATCTTTGCCATTGGCTTTGGAGTTGTCATATTGTTCATAAAGTTGTCCTAGTTCTTAATCATGTTTAAAATTGGTCCTTCTTTCTTATACAGAAGAGACTCCAAAATAATCGCATTGGTATTACAAGTTAATGATTTATTGATTTTTCCATCTTTCTCATAAATACCTGTGTACCAACCTCTGTCACTCTTTAAAGGTTCTAACGCTTTTAGAAGTTTTTTTGTATAATCCGTATCGTAAAGAGCATCCATAGAAAAAGCTGCTTTCGTACTTAACTGCTTCATGTCATTATGCACCTTTCCATCTTCTGTAATGGCCACCCACTCTTTTTTGTTAACAAATACTGAATTATAAATAAAGTATGGTTCCTGATCTAAGTGATCTTCTGTAACAGCTGTTAAAATATTTGTATCTTTATAACGCTCCTCTTGTGCCTTGTAAAGTCTGTACGAAAACTCTTTAGAGAAATAATCCCAACCAAATTCTAAACCATCTAACATATAAGGTTCCATAACCACATAATTGTTCGCATCTGAGTGTTCTTTGTCTCGTTTGTCATAAGGAATTTCTACATCATAAATCTCTCTAAACTCTAAATACTTGTCATAACGAATGGCATTGGTAATGTCTACTCCAAAAGTAGCAAACATCTTAGAAGTATATTGTTCATAACCCAAACGACCCTCTTGCAAAAACTGCTCTTTGCCCTTTTCTACTACAGCTCCATATAAAGCACCTTCTTTGGTCATTTTATCAATGCTCCATCTATCAATAATAGCCCTAACCTCTTTAGTATATTTTGGTTCATTAAAGTTTAAGTATGCCAAAGGAATCAGCAAACGACCAATATCAATCGCAGACCATCCAATACCTTTTTTAGTTACTTTATTTTCATAGTTAGTCATTTTAAGACTTATAGCATTATAAACCTTATTGGGTAATAAACCATTATACAATTCCAAAGAGGCTAAAGTTTTAAGTATCTTACGTAGCTTTTCATCATATACCGTATCTGTAATCACGCCTAAATGCTTTGCTGATATAAGTGCCATCATGTAATTACCTGTATCCCAAAGTGTGGTAGACGGATACTTGTCAACCGAGTTCACTAAACCAGTAGTCTCTTGATAGTTACTTTCAAAATAACTCCATGCAACTTTTGCTACCTCCTTATCTTGTTGTGTAAACCTATCTTTTGTAATGTTTAAATCAGGGGCAATTGAGTTTTTTAACTGTATCACACCTAGTCCTTGTTTTCTCATATCTAATCCGTTCAAAAAGTAAATAAAAATACTTCCAAATACCAATGCCGATAGAAACACTATGTGGTGTCTTGCTCGTTTTAAATTTTCATACTTTTGCATATCTATTACCTTATTTGTATTTTATTAGGAATCACAACGACCCTTCTGTTCTTACTATGATCTTGTTCTGTAGTTCCAAACTTAAGAGGTCTACGTTCTCCAAAAGATTTCACATGAAATCTATTTGTACCTATACCAATACCTCTTAAGTACTTTGCCAGTGCATTGGCTCTTTGTTCTGTCAATCTATCATTGGCTTCATGACTTCCACGTTGGTCAGCATGTGTTTCAATGGTATAAATATAATTAGGACAATCATTTATCTTATGAGCCAAACTATCTAAAATAAATTGTTTTGACGACAAAATATGACTACTATTGGTCTGAAATAATTCCATCTCCATATTCATAACCTTATTACATCCTTTACGCTCTATTGTTTTTTGAACGACAACCGTCTGTACAGGTGCTAACACTTCATATTTAACAACTTCTTCTCTCGCTTGTACTCGTTCATAACGAATGACTTTTCGGTAAAGTTCTTCTCCAAGTACTTGAGATGTTGCTATAAACTCATTATTTGAACAAACTACTTCTTTAGGAGCTGATTGAACTATTACTCTTTCTGTCACTTCCTTTACCACTGGTACGGTAACAGTAGGAGCATAATAAGTTCTGGCTGGGTGAAACAGCTTCTCTACCTGCTTTACTTTCCGAACAACAGGTTTTTTCTTTACTACTGTTTTGACCACACGTTTTTGTTGTACTCTATTGTGTCCTGCATACTTAACAACCTTTTCTTTCTTCACAACAGTTTTTTTAACAACTTTCTCTTTTTTAACAACAGGCTTCTTTATGACTTTTTTTACAATTTTTTTGACTATTGTTTTCTTTCCTGCTTTGTCATTAACAAATTTTTCTACAACTTTTATGACAGCTTTGGGAAACCAATTTTCTAATTTAGAACAATCAGTAGTACGTTCAGCACTTTTCCATGTGGTTAAAAGCATATTAACATTAGGGTCACGTAAAACAGAAGCACCTTCTGTTAACGATGCTGAAACAGAAGCAGTACAACAGTCAGCCTTATACTTTTTCTTTTTTTCTCCTTTTTTATATGGTCCTAAAAAAGCAGGAAAAGATGCAGAGATACGAATAGTGGGTTGCCCAAATTTCCACTTTACAGAGTTCTTATCTAAAAGCTTTATATTATGCTTTTTTAAAATCTCCCTTACTTTTTTTTTCATATCAAAACCAATCTTCATATTTCTCTTTTTAGAGCCTAAAATATATGAATCTAAATTAATATAAACTGCTTTTAATCCTTTAAGCGAAGTATTTACTTTTTGATAATTTTCTTTTGTTAACGCTACTTTATTTTTAGCTTTAGGATAATAATAATAAACTTTCTTTTTAGGTAAAACTTTTTTCTTCTCTGTTACTTTTTTCTTCTCTACTACTTTTTGCTGTTTTGGGTTTTGAACTTTTTTTTCTTCTGCCACTAAAGGAGTTGAAGCCATCAAGAAAAATAAAGCCAGTATAGTACGTAACATCGCTTATTCCTTATACTTAAACATCGCAGCTTGAACAATTGTCCACAGTGACAACATGTTAAAGAGCGACCACATTAGGTTTACTGAGTAACCTGTTAAAAAGATTCTATCTCCCATAATATGCAAAGTAGTAGAATAAATAATCCCCACTGCATAAAGGGCTATAAGTCCAATTTGTATCTTGACCAAACCTAAAAAATTACCTGCCTTTGCTGTCTTGGAGGTAACCACAAACTTAATGGGTCTTCTTCTTATCACATCCCAAAAGGCTTTTAAAACTATAGGTGATATAGAGATAAAAAATTGCCCACCACGGTTGGAGTTTATGCCCCAAGTAGCAATCATAAGGGCTACTTGATTTACAAACAAAAACGGAATGAGGTGTATAAAGAAATCCATAGAGTAACTCTGTACAGGTGCCACATTTGTAAACATGAAAATAATTGGTGAGCTTAATAAAATGACCAACCAAATAGCTCCTGTATATGACCAAAAAGTAGAGAAGTACATAAGCTTTTGTCCTAAAGAAAGACCCTTTTTAAAGAAGCGTCCAAACTCTTGAGTTACAAGGTCAATTGTTCCTCCTGCATATCTAAAACGCTGTGCTGCCCATGTCATTAAATCCATTGGAGAGAGCATTTTAGACTCCACATCTGGGTGTAAGACAGACTTGTACTCTTTTTGTTTATGAGCATGAACTAAAAGTGAAGTATAAATATCTTCAGAGGTATGAAATGAAATATACTCAACATCAATTTCTTCTATGGCTTTCTTCTTATCTTTAGCTGCTAGTATTCTGTCTACCCAGCGTGAAATAGCAACACGTCTAAGAGCTGATGTTCTATGAATAGAAGTAGCACCACAACAAAAAGAAGCATTGTAGTTGTTTCTTCGTCTTTGAATGACATCAAAAAACATAGCAGGGTCATTGGCAAAAACATCTTCGCCTGTTTTCATTTTTCCCATGACTTTTTGAACACCTAAGGCAAATTTTTCTCCAAAAGCTCCATATTTACGCTTCCAACTCTTCTCTAGCTCTTCACCCTCTGTTAGGTCACAGAACCATTGAGGGGTTTGTACCCATGCTACGGCATCATCTTTGAAGTAGCCCATGGTATTGAGTAGTATGTTGGGGAAAAGACGCGTATCAGAATCAATAATAACAATAAAGTTACCCAGAGACTCATCCATAGCATTGGTAATAGCACCTGCTTTACGCCCTTTTGAACTTGTTCGTAAAACCTGAGGGACACCCTCTTCTTTTGCCATTTTGCTCATCTCGTCATTATCACTGTCATCTAGTAAATAATAACAAACATCCCAAGTATCTAATTTCTTAACTTTTTTTGCAGCCCAAATGGTTTCACGCACCAAAGAGGGGTCTTCATTGAACACAGGAATGTAAACATCAATTTTTATCTTTTTGTCTTGGTAGGAAGCTATTTGCCCCTCTTCAACAACTTCATCCATGGTTTTAGGTGCTGACTGTTTTTGGGTATCGTTAATTTTCCAAAAACCAATAACCACTAAAATAGTTCCTATAAACATCATCGTCTCTGCAAAAGCTAGAGGAATAGCAAACCAGAGAGCATCATAGTTTAATGAATTTGTCCAACGATAATGCAGATACCAAATACCAAGCATTAAAGTCAAAACACCAAAGAACTGAAATAAGAGTTGCATATTTTCAGACTGGACTTGTGGAGCTTCAGGCTTCCTTGATTCATATTTATCTTCTAAAAAATAGAGTTCATTCATTATTTTTTCTCCTTCTCTTCTAAAAGAGAAAAGTCATAGCTATTAGAAGCTATTAACTTTTCTCCATTTTTTAATTTTAACACTACTTTTGACTCACTTGTTAACGAAAAGTTTGCAAATTTTCTTACAGAATCTTTTTCAAGATTTAAAGGAAAATTAAAACTTTTTCCATTGATTTCAATCACAGCAGTTAAGTCATGAAATTCAGCAACTGTGTCGTTTACTACATAAAATTCTAAAAAATTATTAGGCAACTGTTTGGCTACAATAATAATGGGTGCATAAGCTTTTTGTAAAGCATAATAACCTGCTTTTGGAACACGCCAATAGTCTACAATTCCCCAATTCATTGACTCCCAACCCTCATTAAACATAAACTGAAAAATAGAGGCTGTATGTTCATACTTTTGTATACGTAACATTTCTGTAGCAAACTTCAGTAGATCAGCTTGATAAGTTTGTGAATCTTTAATGAAAGTTTTAAGCGTAGTCTTAAACTCTACACCTTGCTTTTTAGACCAATTAAATTGAAAATTATGATACTCCCAATGTTTTTTAGCAGCTGGATACTTAGGGTGTAAATATTTATCAGGAATAAATTTTTTAACACTTTGTATATGTGGAATTGCTTGTGCTCCATACTCTGTAATGAGCATACTTTTTGAATTTTCTGCAAATTTTTGATATTTATTGGAATACCAACCAAACCAAGGGTGTTCATCAGCCGAGGAAAGCTTTTGTACTAAATGATAAGGGTCATGTTTTAAGGCACTTTGATACAAACGTTCATCAAAAGCTTTGTTTTGTTCAGGGTTATAGTCTTTGTATTTCATCCAAGGAGCATTCCATGGTGGCTCATTATGCATAGACCAAATGTAAATACTAGGATGATTATAGAGCTTATCAATCATCTCTAAAAGCTGCTTTTCTGCTTCATCTTGAAAAGAAGGAGTTTCTATGTAGCCCCATTGTAGGTTATAGTCTTGCCATACTAAAAAACCCATTTCATCACAAAGCTCATAAAAAATCTCAGGTTCAATATGTGCATGAACACGAATGGCATTTATATGTGCTTTCTTCATAAGCTCTAAATCTTTGCGAAACTTCTCTTTTGTCATTTCTGTTACATATTGACTTGAGATATAGTTAGTACCTTTAATAAAGAAAGGTTTATTATTTAAAAATCGTACTTTATCTGCATTTTGAGTTAAAGACTTAAACCCTGTTACAATGCTATGTTCAAACCCTGCAACTTTAAAAGTGACCACATAAAGACTAGGAAAACCTCTGTCATGTGTTTGCCAACGCCTAGCCCCTTCTAAATCCATAGAAAATGTTGTTTTCTCATTGCTATTAAGTGAAAAGGTTTGTTTAAAACTTTTACCCTTAAAATTATAGGGAGTAACAAATACATCTACATTTTTAGAAAAAGAGAAAAGCTTGTCTTCAAGAAGTTTAAGCACTACTTCCATCTCCAAGCTAACACTATTTTCTCTAAGCGTTGGTGTTAGTCTTATTTTTTCAAGTTTATAGTCATGATGAGCTTTAATAGAAACTGAACCTAAAATACCACCTGAGTTTTTGTCTTGACCTTCTGACTCCCATGCTCCACCAGGACGTGTATCATGATGTGCGTAAACACCACGTAGTAAAGTTTTATGTAAACTTCCATGATCAGGATAATTTTCTAAAGGAGAGTTTACTTTTACTTTTAAAATATTTCTACCTTCTTTTAGAGCATGAGTAATATCAAATTCAAAATTTTGAAAATAACCTTTATGTGCACCTATGTAAATGCCATTAAGCCATACGTCACAAAGATAGTCAACACTTTCAAAGTGTAAAATCTGTTGCTTCCCTTCTACTAAAATATCTGCATCAAATTCTTTTTGAAACCAAATAATTCCAGCATGATTGATTCCCTCTTTGTACCAGTTCTTAGGTAAATTCATACTTTTTTCTGACCCATCAAACTCATATTGATATTCTTTAGATTGAGGTTCATGATTGAGATGATATTGCCATGCACCATCAAGTGAAACAGATTTAGGAAAATTGGGGTGTGGCATCAATGAGTAAGCAAAACTCATTGATAAAAGTAATAATAGTAATAATCTCATCATAATTTCTTTCTTTTATAAATTTACTATCTGTTGGTAGCCAGTTCAGAAATATTTTTAATCATCTCCATAATCTCTTTTTGTTCTTCACTAATAGCACCCTCTTCTTTACGAGCATCATCAACTAAGAAAGTCATATCCGACTCTTCTATGTCAACCGATGTTCCAAAAGGGTTAATAATATATTTTCCTGCAATAATTTTCTTTTCAATGTGTGCATGAGAGCTAATTTTTGTGTAACCAAGTACTACCGACTCTTCAACTGTAGCATTCGCTTTGATGATGGAACCCGAACCAATCATAGAGGGACCAATCACTTTTGCACCTTTTTCCAAACGAACGCTTGAACCAAAGTAAACAGGAGCAGTAACTTCAACCTCATCAAGGTTAATGTCACAGTTAATTCCAGCCCAAATGCCAGGAGCTATCTCTTTTCCATAAGGGGTTACATCATTAATCTCTTGGTTCACAAGCATGATGTTTGCTTCATAGAAATCTTTGGTTGAACCAACATCTACCCACTGAAACTCAGGTGCAGTTGCATAGAACGGCTCTCCTTTTTCAACAAGTAAAGGCAACAGCTCTCCACCAATGTCAAACTCACCATCATCAGGAATGTAATCAAATACTTCAGGATTAAAAATGTAAATACCTGTATTAATAATATTTGACTTTGCTTCTTCTACTTTTGGTTTTTCTTGAAATGAAAGTACTTTGTTATTCTCATCAGTTACAACTACACCATATTTGTAAACTTCATCTTTTGGAACTTCTTTACAGATAACCGTAGCCGTCGCATTGTTCTTTTTATGAAACTCCATAGCAGCTGTAAAATCAAGGTCGATGAGTGCATCACCACAAATTACTAAAAATGGCTCATCAAAAAACTTAGAATAGTCTTGAACTTTTTTAAGTCCACCAGCAGAACCAAGTCCCACAGGAACTATCTCACCCTCTTCAAGCTTACCCTCTAAAGAGTAAGCAATTTGCATTCCATAGTCTGCACCATTTTTATAATGGTCTTCAATGGTATTTGCCATGTACCCCACAGTTACAATAACTTCATTGAAATCATGTTTTTTAAGTAAGTCAAGTAAGAAACTCATAATCGGTCTCTCTACAATAGGTACCATAGGTTTTGGAAGTAAGTAGGTTAAAGGTCGTACACGCGTACCTTTTCCCCCTGCTAATATAACTGCTTTCATTTTTATTCCTTTATAAATAATAATTCTATTTTATTTGAGTCAAGTTTAATACTATCAGTCATGAGAACAGCCAGTTTTAATCCTCGTCCATTTTCTGCTAAGTAGTCTAACTCTTCTGCTTCTTCTTTACTTGGAAGTTTTTTAATGCCTTGACCTTCGTCTTCTATAATAATTTTAATAACTGTTTCGCTTGTATCCATTTCAATAATGACAGATTTACTGGCATCATTGCTATTTCCATGAATAATAGAGTTTGTCACCATCTCTTGAGCCACCAAAAGAACATCTCGTAACTTCTTTGGGCTTATCTTATTGGCTAAAGACTTTTCAATCCATTCATATACAATAGTTAATGATTCAAGCTCAGAGCCAATAATCAGTCTGTCCTGCATAATATGATCTCTTAAGCGTTACAAGAATCAACAATAGTAAAGATTTTATGAAGTTGAGTAATCTCTAAAAGCTCCATCGGCTGTGCTTGAAGTCCACAAAGCTCTAACTTATGCTCTAAACCATTCAGTTGTTTAAACACAGAGACAATCACAGAGAGTCCTGAACTGTCGACAAAGCTAACATTTGAGAAGTTAATTAACACATCAGAAGGATTATTCTTAATCTCAGCATCAATTGCTTTTTTAATCTCTTGCATGTTCACTACATCAAATTTTTCTACATTTAGAGTAATTATTTTTACATTATTTGAATTTTCTATTGAAATTTTCATATTTATATCCTTGGTATATTTGTTTAATATATTTTATTTATTTTACATTAATAACTAGCTTTATTTATTTAACTATTTTCTAAATAAGTCACTTTATTTTCAAATTAAATGATTTTGTAATATTTTAAAAACTTATTCAAACATAAGTAATTTGAGGATGTTCTATATAATTAGATTCTAATTTATTAAAAATTTATTAAATAAATAATTTAATTTTTTTAAAAGATGTTTATTGTAATTATGATAGAATTATTCTAAATCAAATATAAAGATAAGCAAATGACTAACATAAACCATATATTAATTGTTGATGATGAACCATTGAATTTAGAAATTTTAGAACTCTCTTTATGTGAACTAGAAGATATTGAAATCATCTCAGCACTCAATGGTTTTAAAGCCTTAAACTATGTAAAGACTCGTCCTATTGATTTAATTATTCTTGATTTGTCCATACCAGAATTAGATGGGCTAGAAGTACTTAAAATTTTAAAATCAGATGAAAAGTTTCGTTATATACCCGTAATTGTTGCTACTGCTAAAACAGAAGAGCGTTATCAAGCACTTAAACTTGGAGCAGAAGATTTTTTACTTAAACCCATTGATGTTGTAGAACTCCGTTTCAAAGTAAACAATCTCTTAAAGCTCAAAAAATTCAATGACTTACAACAGCACTTTAATCAACGATTAGAGGAAGAAGTTTCTAAAAAAGAGAAGCAACTCAAAGAGTTTGCACAGGTAGAACAGGAGCTAGAACTCGCACGTGAAATTCAACAACGACTCATTCCCAAAACTTATCCAAACTGTGAAGAGTTTTCTGTTTATGGCTCTTGTATTTCTGCTAGTAAAGTGGGTGGAGACTATCTTGATGTTTTTAAAACAGCATCTGAGAAATATACAGTTTTTATCATGGCAGATGTCTCTGGGCATGGGTTTGCTTCGGCTTTAGTCTCCATGCAGTTTAGATCATTAGCACGAATGGAGTTTATGAAAGGTAGTGATGATTTTGGAAAAGAGGTAGAGAGAATTAATACCGTTTTTTCAGATGACAACCTAGAGGGTAGTATGTTTATTACAGCTCTATTTCTAAGATATAATCATGAGACAGGGATTATAGAATCTGTCAACGCAGGTCACTTTGACCCCTTGAACAGACCAGAGTTTGCACATAGTGGAAAAACCAAAGGCATACCAATTGGTATCCAATCTGGACTTCCTTATGGTGTAATATCTGCTCCCTTTAAATCAGGTGACAATCTTTTTCTCTATACTGATGGTATTATTGAGTGTGAAAATGAAAATGGTGTCATGTATGGTAACAGATTAGATGGTATTTATGATGTCACCCAACACTATGATGCCAAAACACAAATAGATGTAATTTTAGAAGCATTTCATGCTTTTATTGATGTGCAAAATGATGATGTTACTGTTTTAGTTATTCAGGCTAAATAGTAAGTAAAAAAATTAATAAAAGATTTGGAATTTAATAGTTATCGTGAAAACCTCTATGACATTTTACTTTAAAAAGAGTAGAACTAAAGGAGTTCGAGGTTTTCACATCTTTAAGTTTGATGTCTTAAAGATAATTAGATTATAGAACCATTGTATGAATTTTAGATGAATTTATATATTTTCACTTAGATTCATACAAATAATTATGCCTCAGTTCTTTCTAACTTTTCAATAATTCGCTCAGAATTTTCTTCTAAATACTTAATGTCCTTAGTAACTTCTACAATCAAACTTTTATAATCTATCTCTTTTTCTTCTTTAGCTGCATACTCTAAAGTATCACACAGCTCAGCAATCATAGAAAATTTTAAAGAAAGGGCTATGCCTCTTAAGGCATGAGCTCTTTCATAAATAAGCTTCAAATTATTCTCTTCTTGGGCTACTTTTAATGCTTCTATGTTTTTAATAGCATTGGGTAAAAAAGAGTTGAAAAGACGAATAATAATAGGAATAGAAAAATGCATACTTTCCTTAGCAGCCACCAAAGCATCAACAAATACTTGTATCTCTAAACCATCATTCTCAACAGCGTCTTCAATCACATCAGGACTAGAAGCTTCTTTACTATCTTTGAGTATTTGATACTTTTTTAACAGTGCATCCAACAAATTAATATCAATAGGCTTAGAAATATATTCATCCATTCCTTGATTTAAGAAACGTTCCCTATCTCCTTCTAATGCATTCGCCGTAAGTGCCACAATAGGGATGGTACTCTTTTGTTCTTCTCGTATGATTTTAGTTGCATCTAACCCATTCATAATAGGCATATTAATGTCCATAAATATTAAATCATAAACAGAATTTTTTACTTTTTCTACAGCTTCTGCTCCATTCATTGCAAAATCAAGCACAACATTATAGGACAGAAGCATCTCTTCAATTAAAATTCGATTCATCTCATAATCTTCTGCCACTAAGATTTTTAAATCCATTTTATCTCTCACTTTGCCACTTATTTGAGTATCGGGTCGTTCATTATATTCTAAAATAGCATTATAAAGTATGGAAGCAGCCTCATCATACATTCCAATATGATAAACAATGTCCTCTTTTTCCACTAAGGTGTAGGCTTCTTTACTTTGATCAATAAGTATAATTTTTGAACTGTTCGCCAATAGAGGTCGATAGTGACGATGATTAAAAGTAATAACCATTCTATTCTTCTCATCACTGCAAAGTAAGTCCTCAAAACTAATCAATACTATGTTTAATTTAAAGTGCCTAAGTTGCGTAAGAATATCAGAATAAATATCCTCCGTACTGTCTACAAGATAAATCGTTCTATGGTTGTTTTTACTAGCAAGAGTAGGCATGTTATTACAAACATCAAATTCAAGTTCAAAGAAAAACTTACTACCTTTCCCTTCTTCACTTTCAACATTTAAGTTGCTACCCATGAGCTGACAAAGAGAAGCTGAAATACTGAGTCCAAGCCCCGTTCCTCCAAAATTTCTTGTCGTACCTGTATCTGCTTGTACAAAAGATTGAAAAATACTCTCTAATCTATTTTGAGGTATACCTATTCCAGTATCTTCCACACAAAAATGAAGTTTTTCTTTATTATTATTTGATGCTATAGATTTTATGCTAAGAACAACAGTACCTTGCTCAGGTGTAAATTTAAGTGCATTATTAATTAAATTGGTCAAAATTTGAATAACACGCAATTTGTCCATTATTATACACTCACTGACTAAGGCATCTATGTTAATAATAAGGGATATATCTTTACTACGTGCTTGTCCTTGAAAAATACTCATCGTCTTTCGTATATCAATAAAAGGATTGGTCTCAACAAGATCTAATTCAAGGTGACCACTCTCAATTTTAGAAAAATCTAAAATATCGTTAATTATTTTTAAAAGAATCGAAGTTGAACTTTTAATATTTGAAGTAAATTGTTTTTGTTTAAGGCTTAAGTCACTTTTCAAAAGTAAGTCTGTAAACCCAACAATTCCATTCATAGGAGTGCGAATTTCATGAGACATATTTGCCATAAATTCAGACTTTAACTTTTCTGACTTTTCAGCTAATTGACGGGCTTCTTCTAGCTGAGTAATATCTGTAAAACTCGCAATCGTAAATTCTTCATCATCAAAATCAATACTATTTAAAAGAACCGAATATATTCTTTCTTCATTATCTCTATTGAGCATAATGGCTTTATGCTGTTTTTTTGGTTCTAAATATACATCTTTAGTCCAATGTTTTTCATTTGTTGAAACTTCTAAGAAACCTTTTTTCAGGATGAAAAGTTCACAAATACACTCATGCTGTAATTTAAAATCTTCTATCGTTTTAAAACCTAATGTTTTTAAAAAGCTCTTGTTCGCTCTAATTACCCCTAATGTTCTACTTGCTGTAAATACAATATTTTCTTGGTCATTAAATAGCATTTCATTATAACGGTGTTCTTTCTCTAGTCTTTTTTCTATTTCAACACGCTGTGTAATGTTAGTACGAATTGCTATATATTCCAAAATCTCATTTTTTTTATCTAATAGAGGAAAAATATTAGCATCTACATAATAAGTTGAGCCATCTTTAGCTCTATTTTTTAACTCACCATGCCAAGAGCTTCTAGAACTAATCGTAGTCCAAAGTTTTTCAAAATTTTCGGATGATTCATCTTCATGTCTTACAATACTGTGTGAATGTCCTATCAACTCTTTTTCACTATAGCCACTTAAGTCACAAAAGGTTTGGTTAACATAGGTGATTCTACCTGATGTATCTGTTTTAGAAACAATCATCGTTTCATCAATGGCATCTTTGTATTGCTTCAACAGCAATGACTTCTCATTTACCTCATCTTTCAATGATACATTATGCTTTTCTAATTTTTCATACAGTTCCATTAATTCTTCTGAATTTATAGTAATGGTATGCTTTAAAAAGCGTTTCTCTTTATCATAGTCATCATAGGATTCATCTACATTTTCTAAAATTTTTTTCATATTTTCATCTAAGCTATTCAGCACAAAATCTTTACCAAAAATTCTTTTGATTTGACGTTTTAATAATCTATTCATGGCTAATCTTCATAAATAACAGTCAATGTCATCGTTTGATTATGCAACTGACATGATAAAATTTCATTTGAATGAGGTGCTAGTTCTCCGTAAGAGTAAAAACCTGTCAACTGTACATTTTTACCTAAAGTCTCACTAATGACTTCTAATTCTTCTTCGGTAAGTTGATTTAAAACCACACGTCTTCCCACACATGAAACCACTAAGCCTAAGGCATCACTTTCATTATGCTGATTAATACTACTCGCTGCCATTTCTGAACCATCTATCAATCCATCTATATCACTCTTCATTAAACGAGCATAAGAGCCTTCAAGTACATCTCCTGCAAATATGAGTGATTTTGATTCTTCATCTATGGCTAAGACCGAACGAATAACAGCTACTGAGTCCTTTTCCTCTTTCACATTAAACGGAAACTCAAGCCCAGTACTGGGTAATTGTTTAGCGTATTCTCCCAAATATTTTTTATATAAGTCCAATGCTGGTTCTCCATCTATTTCATAAACAATATTTCCTGTAGATTTTGTAATACGACGAAAAATACCAAATTCTTCCCACCCAGCATAGCACCCAGCACTTGCAACTAAGTCATCTCCATAAAAACCAACTGCTATTAAACGGTTTTGTTTTGCCACATCATTAGCCACAACCCAAGTCTCTTTAAACTCCATGCCATCACCTGCTAACCCACCTGTGATAGACACTGTTGAGTCTACAGCATCATTTGCTCCTTTTGCTAAAAAAGAACCATTCATATTTAGTCCATCTGAAAGAACAAAAATATGTTTTAACTTTTCTTTAGGAAGCTCTTCTATTAACTCTTTAGCAATACTTTCTTGGTTATCAGTAGTTAAAAAATCTTTTACAGCTACTTGAACATTACTCGTTACAAATGAAATGGCTGTCCCTACAATTGAAGCCTCACTTAACTCATCTCCTAAAATATTACCACTAGAGGAACAACCAACAATATGGGCATCTGCATAAATCTTACGTAAAGAAGCATAAGTTTCTTTTTCTTTAATACTTTCTCTATCTCCAAAAATAAAAACAATATCTATTTTATTTCTATCTAAAATATTTTCATCTATTTGCCATTGTTTATTTTCATATTTAAGTGTTTCAATTTTCATTATATCTGCTTTAATTATAGTATTCAACTAGTTTATCTTAGTAGGATTAAATTAATAACTATTTTTAAAAATTCAAATA